>CAYQAP010000003.1:90985-95354 GCA_964415515.1 uncultured Gammaproteobacteria bacterium
ATCCCTGAAAGTATTGACACAGGGACCTTCCTGTCAGATGATTCAATGGCATTAACCGCATGATCTGCCCAACTTCACTGCCCAAACTTGCCAAGTAACAAGCATAACCACGAAAATGAAAGCTACGGTTGATACGCATCTACGCTATCGCAAAACCCGTAGAATGGATAAATCCATAGCTGGGTAGAAAAACATTGGACCGAGAGTACGCGCAGCATACCTCGTGAGCCCGCATGGCCCCCGAAGATGGAGAGAGTATGAACCTAAAAGAAGTCCGAACTTTTCTGCAACGGGAATTTCCACAATCCGACATAAAAGTGGAGCAGCTAGGTGGCCAGGGGGCTCGCGTTCGTCTGCAGGTGGGCTTTGCGCATTTGCGACCTGGCGGTACGGTTTCCGGACCGTCGCTCATGACCACAGCAGACTGCGCGCTGTATGTAGCCATTCTTGCCGAACTCGGCCCAGTCAAGCTTGCGGTTACGACCAGCCTGACTATCAACTTTTTGCGTCGGCCATCTGCTGATTGTGATGTTATCGGTCAATGCCGACTGATGAAAATAGGCAAACGCCTGGTGGTGGGTGAAGTCTATCTGTATTCCGAGGGCCATAAAGATGCCGTGGCGCATGTCATTGGAACCTATTCGATACCACCACAGAACAAGTAACCAGGAGGCTGTCCGAGGCGAATATTGTGGAAGCGCATAACACAACTCTATAAGGAACCAGAATCACAAATGCCTTCATTACACCAAGATCGGAATACTCTATTTGGCAACATCCGTGAGATATTCGAACAGAAGATTCCCTTTAACAAGATTCTCGGCCTGCGTGTAATTTCACTTGATAATGAGATCGCCCGCATCCGTTTTGATATGAGTGATGCCCTGATAGGGAACTACATGCGAGGCTCGATGCACGGGGGTGTCATTTCTTCGGTCATCGATGTCGCTGGTGGACTGTCTGCCTTTCTGGGGATGCAGGCCAAACTTCCCGATGAGCCACTCACCGAACGGTTACGTCGATTTGAGAAATTGGGAACGATTGATCTGCGGATCGACTACCTGACGCCTGGTATCGGCGAATGGTTTGAAGCCACCGGGCACGTGCTGCGGGCTGGCAAAAAAGTCGCCGTAACCCGCATAGAACTATGCAATGAGCAACAAAAAAGAATTGCCGTAGGCACCGGCGCCTATGTGATTTCCTAAGTCACACTCCCATGCTTTCACCCCCCTGATCGCCGGCATCTTATACCAGAACCAGGAATTGCCAGCACAGTTTTTTATGCTGAAAACACATCGAGAAAATGCGCTACCGGTGTATAGGGGCGTTGTTGAAGTCTTCCTGCTTCTTCCAGCAACAGTTCGCCATTATGACAAGTCAGGCCTCGAGCCAACCAGGAATTCTGTTGGCAGGCTGCAATAGGACCCAATGCAGCAAGCTGCTGAATATGAGGCAAAATCGCCGCTGCATAACCGGCAGAAGCGGTAACAGGCACAGCACCGGGAATATTGTCGACACAAAAATGGCGAATTCCATCCACTACATACACCGGGTCAGACCAACTCACTGGATGACAGGTCTCCACCGCACCGGCAGTATCGCAGGAGACATCAACGATCACTGCTGATGATTTCAGCAGGCCCAGCATATCCCGACGAATCAGGTGATCCTGGCGATTTTTATCCCACAGTACACTGTTGATAATGATATCCGCCGTCGGCAGGTAATTTTCCAGTGCTGTCAGGTAATCGGTCGAAAATGCCCGGTCATGCCAGTGCAACTCGGCCTGTCGTCGGGCACCTGGATAGAGGTCAAAGCCGACCACCTCGATACCAAGACTCAGCAGGGTTCGCAATGCACCCTGGCCGACATTTCCCAAGCCTATGACCAGGGCACGTGCTGCCGGAGCCCCATAATGTGCCATAAAGTGACGACCACTGCCACCATGCTGAGAGAACACCAGGCGCACCCCTTCCAGCGCCGCGATTTCTCCTGCCAACGGACAATTTGGTGAACCGAATTTATGGGTGTTTTCCGCAGCAATAGCCGTCAAGCCGGTAGCCAGCAGGCAATCAAGCTGTGGACGATCCCCGGCGCTGTGCAAGTTGGTAAAAAGAACATGCTGCTGTCGTAACAGCGCAAACTCAGGCGGAAGAATTTCTTTGACTTTTACAATTAAATCCGTCTCTCGATAAACTGCTGCCAGATCATCAACCAGGGTAGCACCTGCATCGAGGTAGTCCTGATCTTGTGCACCTGACAACCGTCCGCATCCCACCTCAACCATGAGCTTATTACCATCGGCCACCAGTACCTGGACCTGTTTCGGCAACAGAGCTACCCGACCTTCTTCCGGTTTGATTTCCCGGGGAATCCCAATTTTCACCGTTTTACCTGCTGCTTCCTGCTCTCAAGACAGCCAGCCATCAGCCAGCCTGGGATCTTCGATCATTCGGATTTCCTGTTCATAGGGCTCAAACCCAGCCTGCTGATAAACATTGATCGATTTCGGGTGATCAAAATTACTGGATCGCACCCATAGTTTGACAGGTTCCAGATCCCAGGCTTTATCAACAATCCAATCCAGAAAAAATCGACCCAGTCCCTGCCCCAGATATTCCGGCATCAAACCAAAATTACTCAGTTGAATGGCTTTGGCATCTCGTGCATCCAGCTCGGCAAACCCGGCAGGTACCCCAGCAGAATACAACACAAAAATACTGATCTTCAAATTTTGAATCAATGGCAACAGCTCATTATCTGCCAACAATCGCCGCTCATACCATAACCAGGGACCACCCACATGGTTGTACAGATAACGATAATAAGACAAGGTTGGGTTACAAGCCCGCAAAACTGCCAGGTGTTCCAGGCGACTCAGTGGTTTCTGTGGCCGATGCCTCGAAAGCATTTGCATATACGTCACTGTTTCGAGCAACTTGCCCTCTGGCACTTCAATATCTGACGGCACTGAGGCCGCAGGCTGCAAACCCGGCATCTCAGTAATATTGGATACGCTGGGAGGTTTTCTCATTAACAGATCATGGTTACGAAATTGATGGTGCAAAACAGGCGGAAACCAGCACCGTACCGGTTATGCTCTACCCAATTGCGGTGGATCTACTGTACCATCTGAACTTACTCAGATGTAGTTTTTTTACTGTGCTCCAGTAACATAAACAACCCCCCGAGTAACGACCAAAGTGTGGACTGACCACGAAAAAGAATGGACAGTGCAACAGCGCGAGTACGCATTACCAATTCAGGGTTGAACACGTACTCTAGGTAACCGGCACCATACACAGAAAACAGTTTTCCGAACATGGCCTCACCCACACCCCAGCCATTGGGTGCAATTGGAATCGATGACACCATATTAATGACCGGCACCAATACGAAATATTCAGCTGTAGGCATTCCCACATGCAATGACCAGCCGATAAACAGCGTACCAACCACCACAACGCCGTGACTTGACATACCGACCAGCCACCACAAAACTAGAGCCCGGTAGTGCTTTCGATACAGCGCTGCTGCTTCATTCAATTGTAGAAGTATCCGGGAAATCGCTACAGGCATTCGTTTCAAGAGTCGGTTAAAACGAAAAACTCTGCGGACACGACGACTGAATATCAATATCACCAAACACAATCCGAGTATGAGAAGACCCCACACTGAAGCAGCAATCAAAGGAAAACGTTGCACCTGAAAAGCCGTGATCAGTGCACTCAATAACACCAGCGAACCCAACCCCAGCATGCGATCTACAATCACTGAAACTACAGAACGAAATTTTTCCTGATGGCAATATCGCATCACATAGACTGCTTTGATAACATCACCACCGGTTTGACCAGGAATAAAATTATTACAGAACAGCCCGATCCAGGTATACCGTTGTGCCCTGTTCCAGTTGACCTGCAAACCATTGGCACGCAATAACCACCACCAACGGGTTCCTGAAAAAAATATGGAAATCATGTAACAAAGACCGCCAAGCAGGAACAAAGGAATATCAATATTCTGCAGATAAGTGAAAAAACCTGGACTGATGTGCTGCCCTGAGTCAGACGTAGAACGCACTATCGATACCTGACCTTCTACGGAACGAAACGTAACGGCATCTCTATCCCAAGGGCCTATGATCGTCCCAATTTGCTGCTGAATCACCTCGCCTCGTGCGTTCAGCTGTTGCAACTGATCACGCCATTGAATCCCCTGAAAAACATAAAATATTACGATTACTACAAAGCTCAGCTTGGCGAATGTAAAGAGATGTTTCCTGATAAAAGGCATGGATAAAGTATCGCGGTTTAAAAAACGGGTTATTGTGCAGTGTGTGCTACTAGGACACAAGCTTTTGTAGCAG
>CAYQAP010000004.1:0-38714 GCA_964415515.1 uncultured Gammaproteobacteria bacterium
AGAACGATTCTAGCATAGGCAGGTAAGCGGGCAACAGAGGAAACCCGGGACAGAGAAACCCGGGACAGAAAAACCCAGGAGAGAAAAACCAGAATGTGGCAAGTCTGTGGCGTCAACTGACCCAGGTTTGGCACACACTTGCATCACCAGCCTTTGATTGTTGTAGAATCAGCGCAGCATCCCCTATTCCAGGTCAGCTGAATGTTTGTCTGGAAACCGATGGAGTAATCATGCGGAAAATCTTCTTTCCGGTAATCAAGTGCAAAGCAAGGCGTGTGGTAAGGACTTATGCATAGTGACCAGTACCAGACCGTACTCAGTACGGTCGATCAATACGGCGTCAGGACCCTCTCATTGAATCGTCCGGAGTGCCTCAATGCCATGAACAGGCAGTTGATCGAAGAGGTCGGTTGCGCATTTGCTGAGGCAAATTCGGATGACCGGACCCGGGCGATCATTTTTACCGGGGCAGGACGAGCCTTTTGTGCCGGAGATGATCGCCGTGCGCATGTGCATCCAGAGAGCGAGGCCCAGGCTCGCGATCTGGTTGATGCCATTCAACAGGCAACCCGGGCGATCGTGTATGGTGACAAGCCCGTGGTAGGCGCAATCAATGGCTGGGCCGTTGGTGGTGGTTTTGAGTGGGCGATTAATTGTGATTTTCCAATCTGGGCGGAGAGTGCCAGAGCATTTTTTCCGGAGGTGTCATTGAATTTGTTTGTTACCGGGGCAGTGACTTCGTTGTTGCCGGCGCTGGTCGGTCTGAACAAAGCCAGAGAGATGTTGCTGCTCGGTGGACAGTACACGGCTCAGGAACTGGTTGTGCTGGGGGTGGCTTGGCGAGTGGTCGCTGATGAGCTCCTGATGAATGAAGCGCACAAGCTTGCCTGTCAGCTTAGTGCTTTGCCACCACTGGCGGTCAGGGCGATGAAGCGGGTCTTGAACCAGAGTTCTTCCTGTGACCTGAACAGGGCGATGCAGCTGGAAACAGAAGCGACCATCGCGGGCTTTCTGGACCCGGAAACCACCGCTCGATTGAAAAACTTCAAAAGGGCTTCTCCGTAGTAGTTTTTCTATTCTCGGACTGCCTCCTGAAGTAATGTCACAAACTTTTCACGACCAGATCACGTTTTTGAATATTCGCAAATTCATCGCATACGACAGGCCAAAGGTGATTGTGCTATGGGAGTCTGCATTCCCGGATGATCCGCCCCACAATGCCCCGGCACAGGTTCTGGATGCCAAGCTGGCGGTTGATGATCTGATTTTTGTGGTAGAGCAGGAGAATGAGATTGTAGGTGCCTGCATCGCCGGGTATGATGGGCATCGAGGCTGGCTGTATGCGGTCGCGGTAGCGCCTGTTTGTCGACGCCAGGGAGTGGGTTCAGCGCTGATTCGTTTTGTGTTGAAGGAATTGAACTTGCTGGGCTGCAAGAAAGTGAATCTGCAAATTCGGGCAGGGAATGCGGCGGTGACCGCGTTTTACCGCAGCCTCGGCTTTGCAGTCGAGGAGCGATTGAATATGAGTACATTTATCCAGTGAATAGCCCCCGATCATCCTGGATACAAGCTGTTAAGGTGGTAGTCAGCCAAGTTGAATGTCTCTCAATCCAGCAGGAGTCGTGGCAGGCCATTATGAGTTGTTGCAGGCAGACCTGATGGAACAATTGCTGACCGGTACTTTTTATCTCGATCTACAGGAGAAAATTGTCGGTTGGGTGGCAACCAATGTCTTGTTGCCAGGCAATGCAGTACAACTGGCCTTGGTCGCATTCGTTTTTTTCTGCTCACATTGGACGGCCAGGAAACTGCGTCTATTGATCGATCGTATCACCAGCCGTTCGGCTGCCACACCGCGTTTAGCCCGTGTGTGTGCGGTAATTGCCGAGCTGGCTTTTCCGCTGGCCTGGTTGTTGGCGCTGTGGTTAGCACGAGCTATTGCAACGCAGGCTGGCTGGCCATACCAGGTATTACAGAGTTTTGCCAGCCTGGTCACTGCCTGGGTGGTGATTCGTTTCGCCTCGACCTTTATTCGAGACCCCGGGTGGTCAAAATTCATCGCGCTTGTGGCTTGGACCATGGCGGCTCTGGGCACTCTGGGCCTTTTTGATGCGACGGTTATGATGCTCGATAGCCTGGCCCTGACGATTGGCACGGCGCGAATTTCGCTGCTCACCGTTTTCAAGGGCTTGTTGTCTCTGGCGCTACTGTTGTGGGGTGCCTCAACGGTTTCAGCGTTGCTGGATCAGCGTATTCGTCGAACGCATTCTTTCACGCCCTCAATGCAGGTGCTGTTGGCCAAGCTGGTAAAAATCCTGTTGATCGCGATGGCTGTATTGATTGCGCTGAATACGGTAGGAATCGACCTTACTGCGCTGGCGGTATTTAGTGGCGCACTCGGGATTGGTATTGGCCTTGGACTGCAGCGGATTGTTTCCAATTTGTTCAGTGGTCTGATCCTGTTGGTTGACCGTTCGATCAAGCCTGGTGATGTGATTGCAGTGGGAGATACCTATGGCTGGATTTCATCATTGGGAGCCCGTTACACGGCGGTGCGCACCCGTGATGGCACAGAGCATCTGATTCCGAATGAAGATCTGATTGTACAGCGGGTCGAAAACTGGTCACATAGTGACCGCGTGGTCCGGTTGAGGATATCGATAGGGGTGGCCTATAACACGGATGTACGTTTGGCGCAGAAACTTTGTATCGAGGCAGCACAGGCAATCCCGCGAATCCTTCGGTCTCCGCCACCAGTATGCCTGCTCAGGGGGTTTGGAGATAGTGCGGTGGATCTGGAACTGCGGTTCTGGATCGATGACCCGCAAAATGGTCGTTCGAATGTGATGAGTGAAGTATTGCTGGGTATCTGGGATCGTTTTCAAGAGCAGCACATCGAGATTCCTTTTCCCCAACGCGATATCCACATTCGCCACAGTGCCGCGACTTTTGAAGCGGCAGAGCCCTCCGAACGTTTGCCTGGTTCTACATCGAAATAATCTTTCCTGGATTCAACCACCATGCAACACCAGAAGACTGCCCGAGAATAGAGCCCTGCTATGGAAAAGCCCTGTTGATGCCTGCTAGTAAGGAGTCGTGAAGTGGAACAGCTTATGACAATAGATCCTCTGCTGCAGCCGTATCAGCTCAAGTACCTGACGCTGAAAAATCGCATCATGATCACCAGCCATGAGCCGGCCTATGCAGAAGACGGCATGCCCAAAGCGCGTTATCGGGCCTACCATGAGGAACGTGCCCTGGCCGGCGTGGCCTTGACCATGACCGCGGGCTCTGCGGCAGTCTCACGCGACAGTGCGCCGGCTTTCAACAATATCCTGGCCTACAAGGATGAAGTGGTGCCCTGGTTGCGCAAGCTGACCGAGGCCTGTCATCAGCACGGTTGTGCGGTGATGATTCAGTTGACCCACCTGGGCCGGCGCACCGGCTGGGATAGCCATGACTGGTTGCCCGTAGTTTCTTCATCGCACCATCGCGAGGCAGCACATCGCTCTTTTCCCAAACAACTGGAAGATTGGGACATCGAGCGGATTATCAAAGACTACGCAGATGCTGCAGAAAGAATGCGCTCGGCCGGTCTTGATGGCATAGAGCTGGAGGCCTACGGTCATCTGATAGATCAGTTTTGGTCACCACGAACCAATACCCTGGATGGGCCGTATGGTGGTTCACTGGAGCACCGTTTGCATTTTGCTTTTGCGGTGTTGCGGGCCATTCGTGAGCGGGTCGGTGAGGCCTTTATTGTCGGTATCCGGTTGGCTGCGGATGAAGTCGTTGAGGGAGGCATTTGTGCAGCCGAAGGCCTGGAGATTGCACAGCGCCTCAAGACCTCGGGGCTGGTGGATTTTCTCAATATCATCCGTGGACATATCGATACCGACCCCGGGTTGACCGATGTCATTCCTGTGCTGGGGATGCCCAGTGCTCCACACCTGAGTTTTGCCGGACAGATTCGTGCCGCCACCGGAATGCCGACCTTTCACGCAGCACGAATTGCTGATATTGCGACCGCCCGCTATGCCATTGCCAGTGGACAGCTGGATATGGTAGGCATGACCCGGGCGCATATGGCGGATCCGCATATTGTGCGCAAGATTACTGCAGGCCGGGAACAGGATATCCGGCCCTGTGTTGGAGCAAGCTATTGCCTGGATCGGATTTACCAAGGGCTGGATGCCTGTTGTGTGCACAATGCTGCAACCGGTCGTGAACTCAGCATGCCACATCTGCTCTCTGCGGCTGCAGTGCGTAAAAAACTGGTCATTGTCGGGGCCGGTCCGGCCGGATTGGAAGCGGCCCGGGTAGCCAGTGAGCGGGGCCATGAAGTGACCGTCTTTGAAGCGGCTGCAGAACCGGGCGGTCAGGTTCGGCTGGCAGCACAAAACCCACGACGCCGTGAATTGTTGTCCATTATTAACTGGCGTATGCAGCAGTGTACTGATCGTGATGTGAGATTTCACTTTAATACCTATGCCGGGAGTGCCGATGTATTGTCTGAATCACCAGACACCGTCATTATCGCAACCGGCGGCCTGCCAGATACCGAGGTGCTAGCATCCGGCAATGCCTGGGTTGTCTCCTGTTGGGATATTCTTGCCGGAGAGGTTCGGCCCGGAGAAAATGTTCTGGTGTATGACGATGCCGGTGATCATGTGGGATTGCAGGCGGCCGAGCGGATTAGTGCAGGCAGCGCTCGGGTTGAGATCATGACTCCGGATCGCAATTTTGCCCCCGAGATCATGGGCATAAATCTGGTGCCGTATCTGCGGGTTTTGCAGGGCCGGAATGTGCTCTTTACAGTGACCTACCGCCTGTTGGATGTGTTAAAAAAGGAGGATCAACTGGAAGCGGTGATCGGGACCGATTACAGCGATCTGGTGGAGCGGCGCGTATTCGACCAGGTGGTGGTCAATCATGGCACTTTGCCACTGGATGAACTGTACTTTGCCCTCAAGGACCAGTCGAGCAATCTGGGTGCAGTCGATTACACGGCACTGGTTGGTGGTCAAGAACAGTCGCTGCAGCCCAATCCCGATGGACAATTTGCCCTGTATCGTATCGGTGATGCTGTGGCAGCGCGCAATATACACGCGGCAATTTATGATGCCCTCAGGCTACTTAAGGATCTGTAACTTCGAGAACAGGAGGTGGTATGCGTTATCGGCAACTAGGAATTTCTGGACCGAGGGTTAGTCAACTGGCATTGGGAACCATGACCTGGGGAACCCAGAATACGGCGGCCGAGGCCCATGCCCAGATCGACTTGGCCGTGGAACGGGGGGTCACGCTGATCGATACTGCCGAGATGTATCCGGTCAACCCGCTGAGCCAGGACACCCAGGGGGATAGCGAGCGAATCCTCGGTCAATGGTTGGCCAGGAGCGGACGACGAGACAAAGTATTGATTGCCACCAAGGTGTCGGGTTCGGGCTACCGGCATGTCCGTGATGGCGCACCGATCTCAGCGGCCACCATCAAGACCGCAGTGGAGCACTCGTTACACTCTCTGCGGACCGATTATATCGATCTGTACCAATTGCACTGGCCCAATCGTGGCTCCTATATGTTCCGTCAGAACTGGACCTATAACCCCACCCGACAGGACAAGGCGGAGACCCTGGCTCATCTGCAGGAAGTGCTCGAAATTCTGGAGCGTTTGATCGAGGCAGGCAAGATTCGCCATGTCGGCTTGTCCAATGAAACAGCCTGGGGGACTGCGCAATGGCTGCGACTGGCCGAGGAACAGGATTTGCCGCGGGTGATCAGTATCCAGAATGAATATTCGTTGCTGTGCCGCCTGTTTGATCTTGATCTGGCCGAACTGGCCCACAATGAAAAAGTGGGTCTGCTGGCTTTCTCGCCGGTCGCGGCGGGATTGTTGTCCGGGAAATATTCCGGGGATGTGACCCCGCCGGGATCTCGGCGCAGTTTTGTAGCCGATCTGGGTGGGCGCATAGGGCCAACATTGTGGCCGGCTTTGGATGCTTATTTGGCTGTGGCATCGAAGCACAGCCTGGACACCTGCCAAATGGCCCTGGCCTGGTGTCTGACCCGGCCCTTTCTGGCATCGGCGATTGTCGGTGCCACCCAGCTATCACAGCTGGAACAAGCACTGGATGCGGTGGATTTGGTACTTGATGACGAGGTGCTGGCTGCTATTCAGGCGGTGTACCGACAGCATCCTATGCCCTTTTGATGGGGTGCCAGATCTACATTGGTACGGTAGCGTTCAAGATAGTCACCATGAGAGTATATTTGGGTTCGTTAGGTCATGATGATATGAATAACATTACATAACTCTTCTATATAATTGATTCATATGTAGCAAATAAGAAATTAATTCAGCGCACAGGGGTTCTTGCATGCGCCATTTCCAGTTATTCTTCATGGTGCCAGGCAAGTTCATGCGGGCTTTACCATCAAGGGACAATAGATCTTGCATCGGTATGATTGCCAGGTTAGCAACGGAACCCAGCGCACTACGGATTACGGGCCAGGGCATGGCTTCTCCAGGTTTGGCCAAGTATTCGTCTACGTGCTGTTGTACCGTGGGTGCGGCGTTCTGGTACCAGCTTACCGTGGTATCGTTGTCGTGGGTGCCGGTATAGACCACAGAATTGTTGACATGGTTATGAGGCAGGTAGGGATTTTGCGCATCACCACCAAAGGCAAACTGCAGTATTTTCATGCCTGGCAGGCAAAATTCCCTGAGCAGAGTTCGCACCTCTGTGGTAATGATACCTAAATCCTCTGCGACAAAAGGCAGCGGGCCGAGTTGTTGTTGCAGCCTGCTCAGAAGCGCCTGACCGGGAGCCTGCAGCCAGTGTCCGCTGCGGCCATCCTTTGCATCACCGGGTATGGCCCAGTAGCTTTCAAGGCCACGAAAATGATCAATTCGCAGCAATTGCATACGACGTAACTGCATATTCACCCGGGCCAGCCACCACTGGAAATTCTGTTGCTGCAGGCGGTCCCAGTGATACAAGGGATTGCCCCAGCGCTGTCCGGTCGTGGAAAAATAATCAGGAGGGACACCCGCAACAAATTCACATCGACCTGATTGATCCAGAGTAAACAACTCTGGATGTGCCCAGACATCTGCAGAATCATGGGCGGTGTAGATCGGCAAATCACCAAACAGGAGAATATTGTTACCCTGGGCATGGTCCTGGATTCTTTGCCACTGCCTGGCAAAGATAAATTGTTCAAAGCAGATGCGGCCGATTTGCATAGAAAAAACCTGCCTGGCTTCCAGCAGTGTAGAGGGTGTTGGATGGCTGAGTTCATCAGGCCATTGCCACCAGGGCAGTTGGTTATGGGCTTCCCGTAATGCAGAGAACAGGCTGTAATCTTCAAGCCAGTGCTGGTGTTCCTGGGCAAATTGTGCAAAATCGGTATTCAGTATATTGTCGTGATTCAGTGCCCTGAAAAATTCGTCTGCGGCTTCAGTGCGAGCTTGTGCAGTGCTGATTTCGCCGTCACATACCGCTTGATAGCTGACTTGAGAGAGCCAGTTGCAGCTGACAAATTCCCGCAAATCGAGCAATTCCGGATTGCCGGCAAAGGATGACAGGGATTCATACGGTGAGCCGTAGGTGTGGGTTGGACCCAGAGGCAGAAATTGCCAGATACTGAAACCACATGCCGCTAAATCGTTGATGAAGTCCAGCGCTTCTTCACCCAAAACGCCTGTAGGCATGGGTCCTGGAAGTGAGGTGAAGTGCAGCAATACCCCCGCCCGACGTTGTCCAAAGAGCCGGTGGATGTGCGCCATTATCCGTATTATCTCATTCAGTGGCCGCGCTGCATGGCACCGCCACCTTCCGCCTGACCGTCACCAGAAGAAATACTTTCTTTCAGTATTTCTGGTGCTGTTTCGCCGAGAAGCTCGTACAGCCTGATGAGATGATGCCGGTACAAGCGATCAAAATTCTGCACGGTAGCGCCAGGGTTATAATCTCCAAACCACCAGAACCAGTCGGAACCTTCACAAATCCGTAGTTGTTCTGTGGCTGCAGTGCGTTGTTCGGGTGTAAGCCTGTTGCCCCCCATTGCCTGGTCGTAACATTGCTTGGCAGAGATCAATAGTTCCCAACCCCGGGTTTTTGCCGCATCTCCAATCCAGGTGGCCAGATTGCCGTGGACCCAGGAACCGGCCACGAGTTGTGGTAAGGATTCTGCGGTGCTGTTCGCTGCGAGATAATCAGAGAATGTTGTCAGGGACAAATCCGGGTGCGCAGAGATTTTTTGGTAGAGCAGGGTGAGAAATGGCAGACCATTCTGGTAATAATGTTCCCAGGCGTTTTCACCGTCCATGATAATACTGACCACCGGATTGTGCAGTGAGGCCGAGTGTTTGCGGATTTCACCCAGTTGATGGATGAAATTGTTGACGGCATCCTCTGTATTCCAGCGGTGATATTCAAAACCGATCATGTCAGACAAATGATCATCCCGAAAAAAACAGCGGATATTCAGTGATTCACCAACTTTCCATGGGTGATTCAGAGCGGCGCCCTTGCCGTTTTCTCGTAGATTATAGCCCAGCGAATGATGCAATACGCCTTCACCGCTGGCACACCAGGAAAAACCGGCTTCATCGAGCAATTCGACGGTAGCCTGCGAAATCGCCCCTTCAGCGGGCCAGCAGCCGGCGGCTTCTGAAACAAACGTTTGTTGATGATTTTTCTTGGCCAGCAGCAGATGTTCCCTGGCACGCTCACGGCCATCAGGATAAGAGCAGGCCGGGATAGGGGTATCGGGAAGCGATTCACGAGCACTGTGAAAATCAATTTGCAGGGGCATGATGGGATGAGCATAGGCTGTGGTAGAAAGCTCGACCTTGTTTTCAGCAGCAAGTTTTCGGTATCGGCCTGGCAAGGCATGCAATAATTCGGCGATTACTGCAATCAGGGCTTGGCGATCTTCAATGCTGAATTGCGCCGATTTTTGATACAGTCTTTTGACAACAGCATGGTGCTTGCGAACAGATTCCGCGAGCCAGGCCAGGTGATACCAGGTGAGCAGGTCAAAATAGAATTGTTCGTTAAGGTAATTCTCAGAGCCTCGCTCACGGGAATGCTCCGCCAGATGCCAGAGTCGGCTATAGGCCGGGTAACGGTGCAGGTTCTGCTGGTGTTGCAGCTTGAAGCATTGTTGCAGAATATGGGTTTTTTGCGAAGCACTCAGTTCTCCTGGATGTGCAGCCAGGGCCGCTAATAGTGGATCCGGCATGTTCCCATGGCCGTCTAGATATGTCTGGATTCTGTTCGCATAATCGGCGATCTGGATAGTCAGTGAAGGCACAAAATTCACCACTGCTCGCGCACCAGGAACGCTGTCCAGAACATTGGCCATATCGGTATATTCCTTGATGGCATGCAGGTAGACCCAGGGCAGGGCATACTGATTGCTGCGGGTATCACGATAGAACGGCTGGTGCATATGCCAGCAGAATATGATGGACAGCTTGCCGCTCACAATCCAGCGCCGTTTTCAATCATGGGGATAATTCCAGGGAACGGTGATCAGGCAGAGTGTAGATGCTGACCCAGCATGAGGGCAGTAACCAGTACCACGCCATTTTCACTGATATAAAAACGCTTGGCGTCCTCTTCTGGATTGTTGCCGATGACGGTTCCTTCCGGAATGACGGTGCCTTTGTCTACAATGCAGCGATTCAGTTGACAATGTCGGTTGACCGTTACATTGGGTAGCAGAACGCTGTTTTCCACCAGCGCATAGGAGTGTACCCGGACGCTTGAAAACAGGACAGAATTGCGTAGCGTAGCACCGGTGGTCAGGCAACCGCCGGAAACCAGCGTGTCCAGTGCCTGACCACGACGGTCAGCGTTGTCAAAGGTGAACTTGGCCGGTGGTAGCTGCTCCTGGTAGGTCCAGATCGGCCAATTGGTGTCATACAGATTCAGATCGGGGTCCAACGAGGCCAGGTCCAGATTGGCTACCCAATACGCATCTACGGTTCCAATATCACGCCAGTATTGTGGTGCGCCGGTGTTGGCGTTCATAAACCGGAATGAAAATACATTGGCACGATGAATCGATCCGGGAATGATATTTTTGCCAAAATCATGCTCCGAATCCGGATCTGCCTCATCTTCAATAAGGCGCTGGCGCAAAAACGCCATCGAGAAGACGTAAATTCCCATCGAGGCCAGTGCTTTGTCAGGAAATCCAGCCATGGGCTTAGGATCACCCGGTTTTTCAGTGAACGCGATAATGCGGTTTTCGTTATCAATTTCCATGACGCCGAAAGCTTTGGCATCCTCCCGAGGAACCGGGATACAGCCTACCGTGATGTCGGCGTTATTGGCGACATGGGCTGCGATCATCTTGCCGTAATCCATTTTGTAGATATGATCACCCGCCAGTATGACGACGTATTCCGGATTGTGGTCGCGCAGGATATCAAGATTTTGATAGATGGCGTCTGCAGTTCCGACATACCAGTTTTCTCCCATACGTTGTTGTGCCGACAACACTTCCAGAAATTCCCCGAATTGACCCGAAAGGAAGTTCCAGCCACGCTGCAGGTGACGTTGCAAGGAGTGCGATTTGTATTGGGTGACGACCAGGATACGACGGATACCCGAGTTGATGCAGTTCGAAAGAGGGAAATCGATAATGCGAAATTTACCACCGAAGGGTACGGCCGGTTTGGCACGCCATTCTGTCAGGCCCTTAAGGCGCGAGCCTTTGCCACCAGCAAGGACAATGGCGACTGAATTGGCCGTGAGTCGACTGATATGACGTTGCATTTGTATGTTCGACATCCATTCCTCCCTGTTATCTTGCTTTCATCATAACAAACACACCACAGAACCGCTACAAAACCGGTTTTTAGAATCGCAAGGACAGGCAGCTGAGGCCGCCATCGAGTTTTTGATACTCGGATACATCGACTTCCAGAACTTCAAATCCGCAGGTACGGATCGCTGCTGCTGTTTGGGGGAAACCTGCCGGCACCAGTACGACATCATTAATCCAGACACTGTTGGCGGCATAGTCCTCTTCCGGACTGATTTCAATCTGCTCGAATGTACGAAATTCCGCCCGGGAGCAAAACTCTCCACTGACCAGCAGGATATTGGACTCAAGGTAATTTACTCCGGTTTTTAAATGCAATACCTCGTTGAATGACACCGTTGATGCCCCAAAGCCCATGGCCTTGAGAATCGCCATCATCTGTGCCGCACCCTCTGGATTTGTACGTTCGGATAAACCGATGAAATAATGCCCATCCGCAGCCATGATGTCTCCGGCTTCAATGGTCCCTGGCGAGGCAATATTGTGGATGTCTGAGAAGTAGTGACTCAGGGTTTTTCGGATTGCCAGCACTTCACTGCACCGACTCGTTGTTCCTGGACGGGTGATAATCACCCCGGCAGGGGTCAGTAAGGCGGTATCCTCGACGAATACCGAATCCGCAAAGGCTTCATCAGCCTCAAGGACCAATACTTCCAGCCCACAATACTGCAACGCTTCGATATATGCGGCATGCTGCTCACAGGCACGCGAAAAATCAGGTGTCCCCAGATGTGTAGAGCGGGTGAGACCATGGACCATATTGTGGCATGGCTTGCGAACGATGGCTTTGTTAAACATAAGAGTTGGCGTTGATGGGCGAATAGTAAATAACCTGCAAAGTGTTTCAGGCAGGGTTGGTTATGGAGCCAGTCGCTGGATTTGCCAGCAGTCATTTTCCTGTACCGTATATTCAAAACAATCATGCAGGCGATTCTCACGCCCTTGCCAAAATTCGATACGTTCAGGCTTGACTCGGTAGCCGCCCCAGAACGAGGGCAGGGGAATCTGGCCGTTGTGAAATTTGTCCTTCATCTCGGCCAGTCTCATTTCCAGAAACTGCCGAGAAGTAATAACCGTGCTTTGTTGGCTGCACCAGGCACCGAGTTGACTGCCACGAGGGCGACTGGAAAAATATTTCAGTGAGGTGGCAGTCCCTACTTTCTCAACCTTGCCTTCGATTTTCACCTGCCGATTGAGGGTAAGCCAGGGAAACAACAATGCTACACGATTATTTTCCGCGATTTGATGGGCCTTTCTGCTGCCGTAATTGGTATAAAAAACAAAACCGTCATGGTCGAAGAACTTGAGTAATACCGTGCGTAAGGAGGGCACGCCCCTGGCATTGGCTGTGGCCAGGCTCATGGCATTGGGATCCATAATTCCGGCATTCACCGCCTGTTGAAACCAGATGGTGAATTGATCGACTGGCTGTTCCTGCAGAGCATCGCGATCTAGCCCCAGACTCATGAATTCGCGACGAAGATCCCCGATATCCATCCCTTACTCCTGAACTGAAAATGACTGTACCCAATTCTCGACTGGCGGGCCATCCCGAGATCACGGATACAACAAGGCGTGGTATTTTAGCGGTAATTCCTAGAACAGGCATCAGGCAAATCGATAAAGATGGCGTTATTTTTCAGCATGGTAAAATGGCACGCCATGCAGTGGTGTACTACCAGAACAGTTTTGCTGGGTAGGGCAGACCAGCTTGGGTCCATGGCAACATGAATTGTCATACTCTTTGCTCAGGAGCGGGCCAGATGCCACAGATCATTACACCCGTTGCTACCAATATCCCCGATGTTACGGTCACCGGTCCAAAGTTAGCGTGGCTGTCCCTTGTAGTCTATCTGCATTCTGCCATCCTTGCGTTGGATTAGAGTATGGCTTTCTGGCATATCGGTTATACTTCTCCGGTAAACAGCATGGCCTGAATCAGCCATTCCGCCATATCTGAGCGAATGAAACCATGGAAGAAGCTGTCGTTAACGCTGTATGGTAATCCGATGCTGCAGTATTCTTTCAAACTACCTGATCAAGGCAAGTGTTGATCCGGGTGACCGGATCATTCGGATCACGGAAAACCAGTTCTGATGCGTATATTGGTCCTTCTTCTTTATGCGGCAGTTTTCTCCAATTCTGCCTGGGCTGTTATTGAATTCAGTAGTTTTGCCGACCCAGTACCGCGTTATGATCACGGTAAGTTGGGTGATGCCATTGAATACGGTGCACTGATTGTAAAGCCAGGTGATGTCAGCGAGCGCAAATTTATCTTGTCTCTTCCTCCATCAATCCAAACCGACCTGCCGTATCTATCCCCTATGTTTCAAGAACCGAATCCCCATGACGCCTAAACTTGCTGAAATCAACCATCTGCTGCTAAATGAATCCGGCGTCTGGAACGTAGCGGACAAAATAAATGCGACCGGGATTCGGTACTCCGATGGTCTGTCTCACGAACAGGCCCTGTTGTCTGTGTTGAACAAGACCCAGGATCTACGCTGGTGTTCCACAGAACTGCAGGCACACTGCAACAACTGGGTCATGCAATACCACCTTTCACCGCTTCGATCCCAGGTGATCAGCGCTCTGTCACTTCCCGAGTCAGGACCTATTCTCGAAATCGGCTGTGGCTGCGGTGCGATCAGCCGCTATCTGGGTGATTGTGGTTACTCGGTAGACGCCATCGAGGGCAGTGATCAACGGGCTGCACTGGCCCGTCACAGATGCAAAGGTCTGGACCATGTTCAGATTTATCATGCCAATGCGCGAAAACTGAATCTTCCTTCCCGCCACTATGCAGCGGTATTATTTATCGGGGTGTTGGAGTATGCAGGCGCTTTTGCCGAGCAGGGGATCAGTCCTGAACAGGAGGTGGTGGCTGCTCTGCAACAGGTGATACCGGCATTGCAGGACCACGGTGTCATCATTATTGCGATCGAAAACAGATTGGGGTTCAAGTACATCGCTGGTGCCAGAGAAGACCATTATGCGGTAGCAAATATTGGCCTCTATGACTATCCGGCCCATGATGGAGCACTTTGGCAACGCTACGGCGGCATCAAGACCTGGGATTTGCAACAATGGACCACACTAATTGATCAGGTGGGAGGATTGCACAAACGACTGTATTACCCCTTTCCAGATTACAAATTGCCGCAAGTCCTGCTGGCCGACACCTTCATAAAGGCCAATCCATACTGTCACTCCGTACTCCGGCAACTGCAATCGAGCGACCGTTGTGGTACCTGGTTACCGCCAGTTGAAGAAGAACTCTACTGGCGGTCGATGGCCCAAGCAGACTGTCTTGACCGATTCGCCAATTCATTCTGCCTGGTATTGGGTCGAACTCAGGACAGTGTTGACCAATGCCTGAATTTTGATTTTGTTCAATTTCCAGGTCTGCAGCAGCACATCGAGTTTCGCCACATCAGCTACAAGCCCGCTACCACAAACACTATTCACCAGCTGTACTGGGACCCGAATCATCAACCTGGAGAAGCCGCGCATGACCCGGCACACCAGGAACCTGCGGAATACTCCTATTACGAGGGTGAGCCACTCATCGATCAATGGCGCCAGACACTCGACAGTTATGCCGATCCTGCAATCTTGCATCGCCTCTTGCAACAGTATTGGAACTATCTGTGTCTGCAATCTTCATCTTCACCCGTTGAGGGGAAATTATTCGATGCACTGCCAACAAATATCATTGTCGATCCGAGCGGGCAGTGGCATTCGCTCCATCAGCAATGGGTCTGGAATGCCCCGATAGAACCCGAATATGTCTATTTTCGGGCATTGCTGTATTTCGCACTATCACACAACAATCACCTAGACTTCCTGCATCGTCAGGGAATTACTCGAGTCGCAGATTTTATCGACTTGGGATTGCGTATTGTGGACCTGGACCCAACGGTGCAAATCAACCGCTGCTGCGCCCTTGAGCAACAATTCCTGGACCAGGTTCTCCTGCCGCAGTTTAGCCAGAATGTACGCAAACTTCTGCAGCAGGGATTGCATGATCCAAACTTCCCGCTAGCTGCAACTTGCCTCACCGTCTACTGGTCCGATGCGAAGGGTGACTTCTCATCGAATCGGGCGGCTAGCCAGGAGGTGCGACAGACATCAAGCACAATGTGGGTACGCTTTACCCTGCCCGATTCGGCCAGGCAGGCCAGAACATTGCGTATTGACCCTGTGGATCACCGCCTGAGTGCAGAGTATTCATCCTTTAGCTTGCGTTCAATCTGCTACAGGTCTGCTAACAGAAAGAATAGTTCGATAGAGCTGTGGCCCGGGCATCTGACCACTACCGCAGAACTCGTTTATGACACAGAACCGATTCAGGCCGAAACGATGTTCACGGTGGCCGGGATTGACTCACAGCTCATTTTTGATGTTTCACAGCTCGATCTGGGCGACCACGGCAAGCTGGAACTTGCGATCAACATGCAGTGGACAACAACTCGTGGACAAACCGCGCTCTATCAGGCTTTATTGCAGGGCAATGCGAAGCTGGCCCATCAGCTTCGCGAAAAATTTGCTGCATTACAGCTTTAGCCGATTGACTGGAGACTTGCCGTCATCTCCAGGAAGCTGTCCGAGAATAGAGGATCTACTACGTAACATCGGACCAAAGCCCGCTTTCCCTCACGACGACCGCCATGAATGGCGGAAGTTTCGGTTCTGCAGGAGCAAACCGGTCGATTTCTATTCTCGGACAGGCTCCTGGGCGCTATCGAGGGTTGGCCCAAGCTCGATCCTGCCACGCAGATCGGCAAGCCCGAATGCCTGGTGTTCCAAACCCTGGATCACGATCTGGGCGACATCATAGCGCCGATCCAATGCGGCGTTATCGATTTGTTCATGATCCTCGGCAACCCCAAGTGACAAGAAGTAGGTGTTTGGGATTAGGCTGGCATCAAGAGAAAAACAAACCCGCTCCATATCTCCCTTCATATAAGGGCCAGGCAACAGCCCCTGTTGTCGTGAGTTGATCCCATAAACGGTTGTTCCATCGGTTGTTTTTACCGTCAAACCATAGATCACCCGGTCCACATCTGCGCGAAAACATACCGCATATTCAACCTGGACCCGGTGATGTTGCTCGACGATGGCCAGATCATGTTGTGTCCCCTGACTGATCAGAAAATCAATAATTCTGGCCCGCCCGTCGCCATAGCGATATTCACTCGAATTGTAGTTTTTTCGATAGGGACAACAATCTTGATCTCCCTTGGTGTACAGTGCGGTTGCTGACAAATCTACAGGTCGCTGTGACTGAGTGGGTTGGTTTGATTGATCGGTCAGCGAAAACATGTCATCCATAAATTGGTGAATAACATCACGAGGCTCTCCCTCGGCTTTTATCTTGCCGGCATTGAGATATATCGCACGGCTGCAATGATTTTGGATCAACTCCATGGAATGGGTGACAAACAACACCGTGGCACCCTGGCGTTTGATGGTTTCGAAGCGGCGGTAGCATTTGCGTTGGAACCGCACATCCCCCACAGAAAGCGCTTCATCGACGATAAGAATATCCGGGTCTACATTGATCGCCACAGAAAAAGCCAGCCGTACATACATTCCGGAAGAATAGGTTTTTACCGGACGCTCCAGAAATGCTTCACCAATATCGGCGAAATCGACAATCTCCTGATAACGTTCGCGGATTTCCTGGTCACTCAACCCAAGAATACTGGCACTGAGATAGACATTCTCTCGTCCTGTGAATTCCGGGTTGAACCCGGCACCCAGCTCAAGCAAAGCCGCGACCCGACCCCGGACCAGAATGCTACCGGTCGTGGGTGATAACGTCCCTGCAATCATTTGCAGCAAAGTCGATTTTCCCGAGCCGTTCGGGCCAAGAATACCGACCGTTTCGCTTTTCTTTACAGCCAATGAAATGTTCTGTAGCGCCCGAACTTCATGGAAATACTGTCGTTGCCGAAACAGTGATTGCAGCAGCCGATCTACAGGTCGCGCATAGACCTGGTAAATCTTGCTGCTGTTTTCTACCTCAATCACCACATCAGATGACATCGGCAAAGCCCTTACGCATACGATTGAAAACTTTATTACCCACCCATACGACCAGCAGCGCCATGGTGAAATAGGCCAGCATGACGGAAAAAGACGGGGGTTTCCCCCACAGGACAATATTCCGCAGCTGCTCGATAATCGCAGTCAGTGGGTTCAGATAGATATAGGCCCGCACTATGTCTGGCAATGCGGAAACCGGGTAAAAGATTGGACTCAGAAACAGCAATACACTGGCCAGTAATCCAACCAGCTGATTGATATCTCGAAAGTACACCGTTATAGCCGACAACAGCCAAGATACACCGACACAGAATATGGCAAAGGGGACTACTATAACCGGCAGCCAGAGTAAGCTCGGGTACAAACTGCCATGGACCAGGAAATAAAAAACAATCAGCACCAGCAAGCTCACACCGGCATTGAATAATGCGGTAAACAGTGTCACCCAGGAAAGAATCTCCAGTGGAAAAATTACTTTCTTTACATATTGTGGGTTATTGATAATTAATCCGGGCGAGGCCATCAGGATTTCGGAAAACAAACCATGGATGATCAGGCCAGTAAATAAAATTACTGCGAATTCAACCTGAGTTTGGCTGGCATCTCCCCCTGACCAACGCGCACGGAAGATGGTACCGAACACGAAGGTGTACACTACCAGCAACATGATGGGATAAGCCAGGGTCCAGAGCATACCGAACAGTGATCCACGATAGCGATCGGCAATCTGACGTTTGACCAATTTACCAATCAGCACCCGATAGCGGATAAGGCTCATCCAGACGCCCAATCGACTGTCGATATTTGAGTTTCTTTGTTCAGTCACATTCATGCATCCGACACGTGATTTACCAACACCGAAAAATGGTACCTATGCACCTGTAGGGAAGCGGCTTGACCAAAAATATGAACACCCCCACGTTTCGCAACAGCTGGAAGCACCACGCATTGGGTATTGCTCCAACTTCAGGCTTGATCATGCAACGCAGCATTCAGATAGCTGCCATAGGTGCTTTTGGTCCCCATCTGCTCAGCAATGGCATGCAGTTGTTCCTGGGTGATCCAGCCCTTGTGCCAGGCAATTTCTTCTGGGCAACTGACTTTCAAACCTTGTCTTTTTTCAATGGTCTGGATAAATACCGAAGCCTCGAGCAAAGCATCATGAGTGCCGGTATCAAGCCAGGCCATACCTCGTCCGAGCAGTTCTACGGCCAGCTTTCCCTGGTGTAAATAGTGGTTGTTAACATCGGTAATTTCCAGTTCGCCACGAGGCGATGGCGTAACCTTGCGGGCTATATCGATCACCTTGTTGTCATAAAAATACAAGCCGGTAACGGCGTAGTTGGATTTTGGCAACCTTGGCTTTTCTTCAATATCCAGGGCCTTGTTGTGGCTGTCAAAAGACACGACTCCGTAACGTTCCGGATCCTTAACCCGATAAGCGAATACCGTCGCTCCCCGGTTGTTTTGCCGGGCATGTCGTAGTTTGTTGGTCAAATCATGGCCGAAGAAGATATTGTCGCCCAGGACCAGGGCGCAGTCACTGGCGCCGATAAATTCAGCCCCGATAACAAAGGCTTGGGCCAGCCCTTCCGGTTTGGGCTGGATCGCATAGGAAAGCTTCAATCCCCATTGGCCACCATCTCCGAGTAAAGTCTGGAAACTGGGTGTATCCTGGGGTGTGGAGATAATCAGTATCTCTTGGATCCCGGCCAACATCAGCGTCGATATGGGATAGTAGATCATGGGTTTGTCGTAAATCGGCAGCAACTGCTTGGAAACCACCCGGGTTACCGGATCGAGCCGACTGCCGGAGCCTCCAGCCAGTATAATTCCTTTCATCTCGGTTTCAGTCATGTCGACTCTCCTGCACTGACTTCCAGACCCAGGCGTTGCCCCTGATAACGATTGGACATGACCTGCTGGCACCAATCCTGATGAGCCAGATACCAGGCTACGGTTTGCTGCAGGCCCTGATCAAAACTCGTAGCCGACTGCCAGCCCAATGCTCTGGCGATTTTCCTGGCATCGATTGCATAACGAAGATCGTGACCCGGCCGATCGGCCACAAAAGTAATGAGTGAGGCATGCCCACCCTTCGGGCTTTGCTCCTGACATCGGTCCATGATCGTGCAAATGCTGCGCACCACCTCCAGATTAGTGCGTTCACAGTCTCCGCCGATGTTATACACCTCTCCCGCCTGGCCTCGGGTTGCAACCAAGATCAAAGCGGCCGCATGGTCATCAACAAACAACCAGTCCCGCACATTCTGACCCCGGCCATAGACGGGAATCGGCTGCTGGTGCAACGCTTTCATGATCACCACCGGCAACAGTTTCTCCGGGTACTGATAAGGTCCGTAATTGTTCGAACAATTGGAGATTACGGTCGGCAAACCATAGGTCTCATACCAGGCGCGTACCAGATGATCTGATGCGGCCTTGCTGGCCGAATAGGGGGAGTTCGGTCGATACGCTGTGGTTTCGCTAAACTGTCCTTGCGGACCCAGACTGCCGTAGACTTCATCGGTCGAGATATGATGGAACATAAAACCATCACGCAAGGGTGTGGTGAGCGTTTGGTAATACGCTCTAGCTGCTTCGAGCAGTACGAAGGAACCGAAAATATTGGTCTGGATAAATTCTGCCGGCCCATCGATAGAACGGTCGACATGGGATTCGGCTGCCAGATGCATAATCCGGGTCGGCTGGAAGTCGTGGATGACTTGTTGCACTGCGATGGCGTCGGCGATATCCACCTGCTCGAACTGATAGCGAGAGCTGTCACATATTTCACCGACGTTCAACAAGTCACCGGCATAGGTGATCTTGTCCAGATTCAGCACCCGGGCCTGCGTAGTCCTGATCAAGCGGCGCAGCACCGCCGAACCGATAAAGCCGGCCCCACCGGTTACCAGGATTCTTTCATTGTTCAGATCATTCATGGACTAGTCCGTCTTAACAGTTCGTGGAATTGCCCCATCCCGCTGCAATCGCTCAAGGATCAGCTCAACACACTGCTGAATATCCAGTGAATCGGTCGGCAGCACCAATTCAGCCTGCTGCGGCACTTCATAGGGGGCCGAAATACCGGTAAAGTTCTTGATTTCTCCGCTCATGGCACGGGCATAATGCCCTTTGGGGTCTCGTTTGATACAAACCTCAACAGGAACATCACAAAATACTTCATAAAAATCACTCGGACTGAAGCGCTCGCGCAGTAGTTTGCGATCGGCACTCATGGGAGAAATAAAAGCCGCCATGGTCAACACTCCGGCATCCTGAAAAAGTTTGAGCATTTCACCGATGCGGCGTAAATTCTCCCTGCGATCGGCTTCTGAAAAGCCCAGATCATTGCACAGTCCATGGCGAACATTGTCCCCATCGAACACATAGCAGTGAATTCCCAGGTCGAAAAGTGCCTTCTCGAGAGCATGGCTGATTGTGGATTTGCCCGCACCGGGTAACCCGGTAAACCACAACACGGGTGCCCGATGGCAATTGCGACTTTCCCTGGATTGGCGTGAGATCAGACTGTGAAAGTACACAATATTGTCAGTAACAGATTGATTTGTCATACAATATGACTCCACTTAGGAATATCAAGGTCTTCACAACAAGCCAAAGTCGATCCGGGAGCCGGGTAGAAAACCGTATGCCAATGCTATGTTTTGCTTGTCTCTAGGAAGGGTCCGCACAATACCAAAATAACCCTCAAACAACAATGCCATGGTGGTTGTCAAACCATAAAATCAACGGAATTTTGCTGCTCACCCAGATGCAGATTGGCAAGTACCGGTGGCGTCTGCGCGATGACCTTGCCACGGCGAATCACAAACAGCCGGGCAGGACGCAGGCGCAGGGCATCCTGTACGGTCCTGGCCTGCAAGATCACCATATCTGCTGGGTTCCCTGCTACCAGCCCGTACTCCTTCAGGTCCAGGGTCCGAGCTCCGTGCACCGTCACCGCATCAAACATGGCCGCCATCTCGGCTGTGCCGGTCATCTGTGCCACATGCAAACCCATGTGCGCGACCTCCAGCATGTCATGCGATCCCAGGCTGTACCAGGGATCCATAACACAGTCGTGACCAAACGAAACATTAATACCCGCCTGCAGCAATTCCTTGACCCGGGTCATGCCCCGCCGTTTCGGATAGTTGTCATGTCGGCCTTGCAAGGTAATATTGATCAATGGATTGGCCACGACCTGGATATCGGCTTCTAGCATCAAGGGCAACAACTTGCTGACGTAGTAATTGTCCATGGAATGCATGGAAGCCAGGTGGGATCCGGTCACTCGTCCCTCCAGACCCAGCCGTTGGGTCTCGAAGGTCAGGGTCTCTATCTGCCGGGACCACGGATCATCACTTTCGTCGCAATGCATGTCCACCGGCAGGCCACGTTCAGCGGCCAACTCACACAGGGCAGTTACCGAGGCAGCACCCGCGGCCATGGTCCGCTCAAAATGAGGAATACCACCGACGACATCGACACCCAAGGTCAGTGCACGTGCGAGATTGGATCGGTTGTTGGCATATCGCAGATAACCGTCCTGCGGGAAGGCAACCAGTTGCAGGTCCAGCCAGGGTGCGAATTTCTGCCGTACTTCGAGCAATGCCTGTACCGCCAGCAGGCGGTCATCACTGACGTCAACATGACTGCGGATCACTAGCGTGCCACGGGCAATCGCCCACCGACAAAGCATTTCAGCCCGATCTTTGATCGATTCTACGGTTAAATGTGGCTTCAATTCAGCCCAGAGTGAGATGCCTTCGAGCAAGGTGCCGGACTCATTGACCCGTGGCTGGCCATAGCTTAAGGTCGAATCCAGATGGAAATGGCTGTCAACAAACGGCGGCGATACCAGATAACCACCGGCATCGATCGTCGTGGTGGCGCGAGCCTGAATCTGTGGGGCAATTTCACTGAAGCGCCCTTCGTGAATGGCTATGTCACAGCACTGCCTGGCATGTGGCAGACGGGCATTTTTAACCAGCAGATCCAGCATCAGCGCTCCTCTTTTCTGAACGGCAGCAGCAACGCAGCCGGTGCTCTGGCATTGCGGGACACCAGTGCCATCCCCAGGATGGTCAGGACGTACGGCATCATCAAAAACAGCTGATACGGAATCTGAATGAGGTGGCTGGCCTGTAACCGCAGCTGCAGGGCATCGATAAAGGCAAACAGCAAGGCGCCGGCCATACTCTTGTATGGGCCCCACTGACCGAATACCACCAGGGCAATGCAAATCCAGCCACGACCAGAGATCACACCAAAGGTGAAGGCATTGTACTGGGCCATGGACAGAAAAGCACCGCCCAGGCCCATGAACATACCGGAGATCATCAAGGCCTGATAGCGGGTCGCGGCAACGCTGACCCCGGCGGAATTTGCCGCCTGCGGGTTTTCCCCGACGGTCCGCAGATTCAGCCCCCAGGGCGTGCGGAACAACATCCAGGCCGTGACCGGCACGATTAGAAAGGCCAGATAGACCAGGGCATACTGGTCAAACAAGATGGGCCCGAGCAGCGGAATTTTTGCCAGCCATGGAATGTTCACGGTATGGAAGGGTTCAATCACGGGAATGGTCGAAGGCTGACCAAAGATCAGCCGATAAAGGAAGAAAGACAGACCGGAGAATAACAGCGTGATACCGATCCCCGAGACATGTTGGCTCAGACCCAGACTGACGCACAACACGGCCATCAACAAGCCACCGAGCATTCCCGCCACTACCGCGACCAAAACACCAAGCCACAGGCTGTGTGTGAAATAGGCGGCACTGAAGCCGGCCATCGCCGAGAACATCATGATGCCCTCGATACCCAGATTCAGAACCCCGGCCCGTTCAGCATAGAGTTCGCCAATGGTGCCGAAAATCAGCGGTGTGGCGATCCGTACCAGGGCGGCAAAGAATCCGACCTGCAGGATTTGTGACAGAATCTCCATCAACCCTGCGATCCTGAACGCACGACCCGCTGCCACCGCAGCCGATAACGGGTAAACAGCAGGCCGATCAGCATCATTACCAAGGCCATACCCTGGATAACATCAGCCAGAAATACCGGCACCCCGGTCGCCCTGGACATGGATTCAGCACCGGTAATGATGACGGCAAAAAACAAGGCCGCCGGCAGCACCCCCAGTGGATTGAGCCGAGCCAGCATGGCGATAACGATTCCGGTGTATCCATAACCCGGAGAAATAGTTGCCATCACCTGAAAATGCAGACCACCCACCTCGCCAACCCCGGCCAAACCAGCCAGCAGTCCGGAAACCGCTGCCGAAGCCATGATCACTACCGAGGTCTTGTGTCCGGCAAAGGCGGCAGCGTGCGCATTCTCCCCCACGGCTTCGATCGCGAAGCCCAAGCTGGTTTGCTTCATGACAAACCAAACCAGCGGAGCGGCGATAAAGGCCAGCAATACCCCGAGATGCAAGCGGGTTCGTGCCAGTAATACAGGAAATTCGGCTACCGCCAAAATGTCAGGAGAATCGGGATAGCCACTTACCGGGTCTTTCCAGACCCCATCTAGCAACGCAGTCATGGCATAGAGAATGACAAAATTGAGCAGCAGGGTCGTCACCACGTCATCGACCTTATAACGGGTTTTCAGGTAGGCCGGCAACATGGCAGCACCGGCACCGGCGACAGCACCCGCCAGCAGCATCAACGGGATCAGGGTCCAGCCGGGAAGCCCCTCGAGCGCGCCAATATAGGCAGCCGCCATGGCACCCGTCAATAATTGCCCTTCTGCTCCGATATTCCAGAACTTTGCTTTGAAGGCAATCGTGACTGCCAGACCGGTAAAAATCAGTGGTGTGGCCTTGACCAAAGTTTCCGTGAGTGCAAATTTACTGCTCAAGGCGCTGCTGAACAGGGTACCATAGGCCTCGAACACATTGGCTCCGGCCAATACAATCAAGCCACCACTGAGGCTGAGTGTGGCTAAAACTGCCAGCAACGGCAGGATAATATGTAACCACAGGGGTGTGGTTTCACGGATTTCCAGGCGCCAGCGCATCAGGCTGCTTCTTTGATCCCGGCCATCAACAGGCCCACACGCTGTACTGTAGCTTCGGTCATCGGTATCCGGCCATTGATCGCTCCTTCATACATCACCACAATCCGGTCAGCCAGAGCGAACAGCTCCTCGAGATCTTCACTGATCAGGACCACGGCTTTGCCCTCGGAACGCAGTCGCAACAATTGTTCGTGTACAAACTGGGCCGCAGCAATATCCAGCCCCCGAGTCGGTTGTGCCGCCAGTAAAACCGTTGGATCCCAAGCCAGTTCACGGGCCAGCAGAACTTTTTGCAGATTTCCACCCGACAGTGTACCCGTGCGAACCTCGGGCCCATTGGCACGAATATCAAACGCTTGCATCTGCTCTTTGGTGAATTCTCGTATGGCCTTGCGATTGAGCATTCCGAAGCGACTGAAGCGATGCTCATGAATTCTCGGCAAGACCATACAACTGCTCAAGGGCAGGGTCGTAATCAGGCCCGTGTGCATGCGATCCTCTGGAATGCGCCCCAGGCCCTGTTTTTGCACCTGCTGTGGAGTGATCGGCTCGAGTTCTTGCCCATCCAACCACATTTTTCCCGAAAGTGGCGGCAACATCCCGGACATTACATCGGCCAATTCAGTCTGACCGTTACCGGAAACACCTGCGACACCGAGTATTTCTCCAGAGCAGACACTCAGATCAATATCTTGCAGTGCCGTTCGCAAACCGCCATGGGTGTTTATTCCGGTAAGACGCAACAACTCCCGACCTAGCGTAGAAGGCGGTTTAACCGAGGCCACGATTTCGCGCTCACACATCAATTCGGCCAGCTGCCGATTGCTGGTGCTGTCGTCATTGGGTACCGTAGCAGTGACCCGACCATAGCGCATAATCACCACCCGGGTAGTCACAGCCCTGATTTCGTTCAGTTTATGGCTAATAAAAATGACCCCCATCTGCTGCACCGCCATGGCACGCAGAGCATTAAAAAGACCATCGGCTTCCTGCGGTGTGAGGCTGGCGGTTGGCTCATCGAGGATCAGTAGTTTGGCACCTCGCAGCAAAGCCTTGATAATCTCCAGCCGTTGCTGCTGGCCTATCGAAAGATCACGAACCTGAACATCCAGGTCCATCTCCAAGCCAAAGCGAGACTTAATTTCCTCCAGCCGCTGCTCAATGCGCGAACGGTCCAGTTGGCCCCAACGCCCGGGTTGGCCCACCAATAGATTTTCCAGCACAGTATGGCTGGAGACCAGATGAAAATGCTGATGCACCATGCCGATACCGAGGCGCAACGCATCCGCAGCATTGCGAATCGTCACAGGAGAACCGGCTATTGCGATCTGCCCTGCATCTGCGGTGTAGACGCCAAACAGAACATTCATCAGGGTGGTCTTGCCGGCACCGTTTTCACCCAGCAAGCCAATGATTTCCCCGGGGTCTACTGTCAGACTGACGGCTTCATTGGCGTGCACTGATCCGAAGTACTTGCAGATACCCCGCATCTGCAACAATGGCACGGTGGCGGTCATCTCGGGTCCGCCACCTGCGACTGGAGACTGCGTGTCGGGTTTCTTCGGCCCACCACCGCTAGCACGGCTTATTGCGGTGCAGACTCGCTGATGTCGACCCGGAAGGTGCCGTCCAGTATTTCCTGTTTGCGTTTCTCGACCTTCGCCTTTACTTCGGCTGGCAACTTGCTATCCCACGTATGCAACGGGGCCAGATAGGATCCCCCCTTCCCCATATAGGAGAAACCACCAAAATCCTGGGCGGTAAAGACCCCCGCCTTGACCAGGCCCACCACGTATTTTACCGTCGGCCACATGTCCCAGACCGGGCCGGTGATGACCGTGTCCGGTCCCAGTGAAGACTGGTCAGACATATTGGAAATCGCCAATACCTTTTTCTCTTTGGCCGCTTCGATAACACCAAAACGTTCTGCATAAATCACATCGACGCCCGATTCTATCTGGGCCAGTGCAGCTTCTTTGGCCTTGGGTGGATCAAAGAAAGAGCCGATGAAGGAAAATTGGCATTTCACGGCCTTATTGACTTCCTTGGCCCCGGCACAAAATGCGTTGGACAACCTGTTGATCTCGGGAATGGCCATCGCAGCGACCACCCCAATCTTATTATTCTTGGTCATTTTTCCGGCAATCATTCCGGAGAGGTAGGTTGGCTCCTGAATCCAGTTATCGAATACTCCGAAGTTTGGTTCGGCCGGGCCGATGCCGGAACCGAACACAAAGGCCGTTTTCGGATAGTCACGTGCCACCCTTCGGGCAATCTTCTCGGTACCAAAGGAATCACCCATAATCAATTGATAGCCCTTTTCCGCATATTCACGCATTACCCGGGCAAAATCTGCTGACTTGACACTCTCCGACCAAGTGTATTCTACTCCCAGCTCCTGCTTGGCTTTCAACAAGGCAACATGGATCTGGTTGACCCAGGGCTCCTCAATCGGGGTCTCAAATACCGCAGCAATTTTGATGTTCGTGGCTGCCATAGCGGATCGAATCAAGCCACCGGTCAACACTAAGCTGACCACCAGCAGCAGTGCAGCCCTCCAACGACCACAGGTTTTTTCAGTTTGCGTCTTGTGCATAGCCTTCCTCCAGCAAAGATACGGTTAGGGAACATCACCAGGTCCACACCTGACGCAAGCACTCTGACACAAGCTGACCAGAGGGTCAAGCCAAGTCCGGGGAACAAACCATCCATGCTGTTGTTCTGCATCAATCACCTGGCCACAACGCTAACAGGCTGTTATAACAGCCTCAGCTGCCTGTGAGGCAAGGCAATTATCCGCAAAAAGCGCAGTGTATGGCTGCGCACCAGAGTGTTGCGTGGGCTATGGTAGTACCGCATTGTATCGCAAAGCGTTTTTCAACAACTTGCTCTGCTCCCCACACAGCGGGTGGCGATCCCGCATCATTGTGCTCAAAAAAGTGCCGTGATACCGATAATTTCCAAAGATTTACTATTGACGAAGAGCAGGTGAACGTAGATAATTCTGCGCCCTTATACGCTGTCAAATACAGCGACAGATACAGTCCGGATCGATCAAGAGGAATACACCGTTGGCCAATACACCACAAGCCAGGAAACGTGCCAGACAGAATGATAGCCATCGGCTGCGCAATCGTAGCCAACGCTCTGCCATGCGAACCCAGATTAAAGCTTTCGCCAGTCAACTTGAGGCAGGTAATACGGACACGGCCAAGCAGACCTTCGTCCTGGCCACATCGGTTATTGATCACAATGCCCGTAAAGGGCTGATTCACAGCAATCGGGCCGCCCGGCTAAAAAGTCGCATGAATGCACGCCTCAAGGCTGCTGCCAGCTGAATCTTTTTTTCGAGGATGGCAACCGCTAGCCTCTTCAGATTCGCCGAAAGACTGCCCGCCACTCAGATTGGCGGGTTTTTTGTCAGCGTGTGGACAATACCAGATTGTCTCGATGAATCATTTCTGGTTCAGTAATGTAACCGAGTACCGATGCAATGGACTCACTCGATAATCCCGATATCTGCGCCGCTTCATCGGCATTGTAATTGACCAGCCCGCGGGCGATTTCTCTGCCGCCATCGTCTTCGCAGAGCACCAGATCACCCCGATCAAAATGCCCGGTTACCCGGACCACCCCAACCGGGAGCAGGCTCTTTCCATGGTGTTGCAAGACCCTGGCGGCACCCTGGTCTATCGTCAGTCGTCCGTGCACACGCATCTGTGCTCCCAGCCACTGCTGCCTGGCCTGCCAACGTTCTGTACGCGGCCACAGCACAGTGCCAATTGCTTCACCCGCGTACAGCCGTAACAGAACATTTTCTTCCAACCCGGATGCGATCGCGGTAAGCGCTCCGGAGCGCGCTGCTTTGGCTGCAGCCTGTAACTTGGTAATCATGCCACCACGACCCAGCGAGCCACCATCACCCGCCATTTTGTTGAGATCAGGATCACCTGCATCACCTTCTGCAATCAAACGGGCTTGTGAATTACGGCGTGGGTTGCTGTCGTATAAACCCTGTTGATCGGTGAGTAGCACCAGCACATCGGCTTCAACCAGGTTGGCCACCAGTGCCGCCAACGTGTCGTTATCGCCGAAGCGGATTTCCTCATTGACCACAGAGTCATTTTCATTAACTACTGGAATGACATGCAAACCCAGGAGAGTGCGCAAAGTGGTTCTGGCATTGAGGTAGCGTTGCCGGTTGGCCAGATCCGCATGAGTCAGCAATATCTGAGCGGTCGAGAGTTGATGCTGAGCGAAAGCCTTTTCATAGGCCTGCACCAGACCCATCTGACCCAGTGCAGCCGCCGCCTGTAACTGCGGTAAAGCCGCCGGACGATGCCGCCAGTGCAAACGACGCATGCCTTCAGCGATGGCCCCGGATGAGACCAGTACCACCTTCACCCCCGCAGTGTGCAGGGTGGCAATCTGCCGGCTCCAGTCGGCAATCATTGCCGTATCCAGACCCTGCCGGCTGCCGGTTAGAATCGCGCTTCCAAGTTTAATGACCCAGCAGCGGGTTTGCTTTAGCGATGTTCTGGTTCGCAAGGTACCCCCCCTTGATCAATCATGTAATCGGCTGCTGACTCAGCGGCCTGAGTTTCCAGAAATACCATGGCATCATGGACCAGCTCTTGACATCCCGTACCGGCTACTGCGGATATGGTATAAACTGGGCCTGACCAGGAGAGTGCTGCCAGCAGATCTCGTTGGTACTCCGCCACCTGTTGGTCGGTAAGACCATCCGTCTTATTAAGGATTAGCCATCTTGGCCGTGAGGCCAATGACTCGCTGTGCTGAGCCAGCTCACTCTCAATCACCCGCACATCTTTTTCAAGCTGCTGTGGATCGCTCTGTGACAGGATATCGAGCAAATGAAACAACAGTCGGGTGCGCTGCAAATGGCGAAGAAACTGCGCCCCCAAGCCCAGGCCCGTGGCCGCCCCCTCGATCAGTCCCGGAATATCAGCCAGAACAAAGCTGCGGGCCGTGCCGATCTCTACCACCCCGAGCTCCGGATACAAGGTCGTGAAAGGGTAATCGGCGATCCTGGGTGAAGCCCGTGAGACCCGACTGAGAAAAGTTGATTTTCCGGCATTGGGCAAACCCAACAAACCGACATCTGCAAGCACCTTCAATTCAAGGCGCAAACGTTTGTGTTCGCCGGGTTTTCCTACTGTGATTTTTCGCGGAGCACGGTTGGTACTGGACTTGAAACGAGCATTGCCCAAACCACCAGTCCCGCCCTTTGCAATCAACAACATTTCACCGACCGACACCAGGTCAGCGAGAAATTCATCGGTTTCATCATCGAAGATCAGCGTACCTGCGGGCAAGACCAGTTCGATATCCGAGCCACCCCGACCGGTACAGTTTTTTCCGCCACCCGGCCTTCCTGCACTCGCTGCAAATTTGCGGGTATATCGAAAATCAGCCAGGGTATTCAGGCCCGGTCGGGTCACCAGATAGACGCTACCCCCCGTACCGCCATCCCCTCCATTCGGACCCCCTCGGGGAATGTACTTTTCACGCCGAAAACTCAGGCAACCGTCACCACCCTTGCCTGCCTGCACGGTAATTATCGCTTCATCAACAAACTTCATCAGTACTCAGCCAGAGCTGCTCCGGGTCGCTGATCATACAGGAAAGATTACATCAGACACAAAAAAGCCCGTCATCAACGACGGGCTCGGTAGCATCATCGTCGTTTATTTCAGGTGGCAATCACGCTCACTGTGCGGCGTTTTTTCGGCCCCTTGATTTCAAAAAGAACTTTACCGTCTGCTTTGGCAAACAGTGTGTAATCCTTGCCCAGCCCGACATTCCTGCCAGGGTGATAGGCCGTACCACGCTGGCGTATCAGGATATTGCCCGCAATCACCTGTTCACCCCCATAGTGTTTTATGCCCAGTCTCTTGGACTGAGAATCGCGGCCATTTCTGGAACTGCCTCCTGCTTTTTTGTGAGCCATGGTTACATTCTCCTGATAGATCTGATGATAGATCTGATCTTTGTATAGTCTGGATCAGGCATTGATCGCGGTTACTTTCAGAGCAGTGTAATTCTGACGATGACCCTGAGTACGACGGTACCCCTTGCGGCGTTTCATTTTAAAGACACGGATTTTCTTACCCCGGCCCTGTTCCACAACCTTGGCTGAAACGGTCGCAGCATCCAGCACCGGCTGACCGATGCGAACTTCATCCCCGTCCACAACCAGCAGCACCCGCTCCAGTTCTACCGTACCGCCCACTTCAGCAGACAGACTCTCAACCTGAATCGTTTCACCGAGTCCCACCCGGTATTGTTTACCACCTGTTTCAACAACCGCGTACATCTTGACTACTCTCCCAGCAGGGTATCGGTTAAACTTCCGGTCTGAGCAGCATGCCGCTGTGTGCTTGTTCCGCAGACCAGCAAATAAGGCGCGCGATTCTATCAGGCTATGAACCATGGGTCAATTTCCGAACAGACATATTATTATTTTCTCAACCTTCCACTTGAACAGACAGCAAGTGCCTAAATGAATACTTCCACGCCATTCAGTTCTCCTGCAACAATAGTTGAAACTTCAGCATCGGTGGATGCTGATCAGACAGGTAACACCACATACAGAATACAAGTGCTCCACTCTCATGTAGAACATGAACTCAAAGACGTTAATACCCTTATTTCGCAACAACTTAACTCTGATATTGCCCTGATCCGACAAATTGGCATTCACCTGATTCACAGTGGCGGCAAGCAACTGCGGCCCATTACAGTATTACTGAGCGCAGGGGCATGTGGTTATGATACGGGGGACGCACATATCACCTTGGCAGCGGTTATTGAGTTCATCCACTCGGCCACCCTGCTCCACGATGATGTGGTCGATGCGTCTTCGCTCAGACGAGGTGAATCTACTGCCAATGATTTGTGGGGCAATGCAGCCAGTGTGCTGGTCGGCGACTTTCTGTATTCCCGCTCCTTTGAAATGATGGTTGCTGTGGGTAGTATGGAAGTGATGAAAATCATGGCACACACCACCAACACCATCGCCGAAGGTGAGGTGATGCAGCTATTGAACTGCCATGTTGCCGATGTTACTGAAGACCAATATATTGAAGTTATTCATCGCAAGACAGCCCAGTTGTTTTCAGCTGCTGCTGAACTTGGAGCCGTGCTGGGCCAACAGCCTCCAGCAATCAGACAGGCTTTAGCCTCCTATGGTACCCATTTGGGTACCGCCTTCCAGTTAATCGACGATTTGCTCGATTATCAAGGAGACACCAATGAAATTGGCAAGAATGCCGGTGATGATTTGGAAGAAGGCAAACCCACTTTGCCGCTGATCTATGCCTTGCTAAACGGCTCAAGCAATCAGCAGCAAGTAATTCGTCAGGCCATCGAACAAGGTGGCCGGGAGCGGATCGAAGAAATATTGGAAATTGTTGAAAGTACCGGTGCACTTGCGTACACTTCGCGCCTTGCCAGAAAGCAGATCAAACAGGCCAAACAGGCTCTCATGATGCTGCCTTATTCAGACTGTCGCAATGGTCTGATGGAACTGGCAGATCTTGCTGTCGAAAGAAGCTTCTGACGAATCTGATAATTAAGACGGGGTGTAGCTCAGCCTGGTAGAGCACTGCCTTCGGGAGGCAGGGGCCGGAGGTTCGAATCCTCTCACCCCGACCATCATGTGCCATTTTTTATGGTTAGTCACCGCGGCCATTAATACCAAACATATAAAGCCCGGAAACAATGATCAATACCGCACCTGTGAGTGTGAAAAGATCAGGAAATTCGTTGAATATCCAATAGCCCAGCAAGGTGGCGCTGACCATTTCCAGGTATTGCAGGGGGGCCAGCACGCTGGCTGCGGTGTGCCGGAAGGCATGGACCAGTGTCAGGTGGGTAAGACTGGCCATCAGGCCCATCCCCAGCATGAGCTGGAATTGCCGTAGATTGGGGCGTATCCAGGACAGAGTTTCGACCCCGAAATGGCTGCCTGCCAGCAGTGCCAGGACCATAACCACGGTTGCGCTCAGACCGGCAGTAAGCTGCATCATGGCCGGATCTTCAGAGGCTGAGAGGCTGCGTGTAGCCGTGATATAACAGGCAAACAGGGTGGCCGCCACCAGTGGCAGCAAACCAGGCAAGCCAAATACCCCCAGACCGGGACGAATGATGATCAAGGTCCCGATGAAGCCAACGCCGATCGATACTACCAGCCGGCGGGATAATTTTTCACCCAGCAACAGGATAGACAACACTGCCAGCACAATCGGCTCGATAAAGAAAATACTCAAGGCATCCGCCAGGGGCAGGTATTTCAAGGCGGAGAAAAAAAATAGCGAGGCCCCGGCGATCAGTACACCACGCAGCAGGTGGATACGGTAGCGGCTGGATGGTGCCTGGGTCTTGCGGCGCAGCAGAACCAGAGGTAACAGAAAAAGCGATTGCAGGAAGAAACGGGCCAGAACAATTTCCGCTACCGGCAGGGAGCGGGTTAGTATTTTGGCGAAAATATCGATCCCTGGCAACAGCAAGGTAGCTGCGACCATTAGCTGCATGCCAGTTACCGTGTTATGCTGTTTCACAATAGACTTCGGGGTTTTTCGGAAGCAGATGCTGGGAAAGTGGTTCGAGGCGGGAAAAGAGTCGCTACGATGCGGTAGTTGTGTGATTCTGTGGATGGGTAGCGATGATGTCCAGTAGTTGCTCACCGAGTAGCCGCTGACGCCATCCATGGAGCAGAGGACAATCATTGTCTCCTTCCAGAAGCTCTAGTAGTGTTTTCCTCGAAGCGAGCAGGCCCGGGCTGATATGGTTCTTTAGTGCCACCTGTGTGGTCACATTTCGAAGTTTTCTCAGTAGGGTGCGATCATCTGCAATCGTTTGGTCCTTGTGGGTTTTATTTTCCGGAGTCGGGGTCGATACGGTCTGAATAATGAACTTTCCATAACGATCCAGCATCTTCGAACTGAGAGTTTTCAGGCGCTGTAGTTGCTCCATAGAGGTTGGATTGAGCTCGGCGATCTGCCGCAAGAGGTCATTCCCCAACACCCATTCCCTCGGCAGGTTGCGTTGCATCGCAACTTTTTCCCGCCAGACTACCAACATTACAAAGCGCTCCTGGGCGTTGGGGTCAAGTCGACTGCGTTTCCCAAGCAGCCGTCGTGCGATACTCGGAGGGTCCGGTTGCCAGATGTGTTGTCCCAAAATGTCACACATCTCTTCCTGCATCCATGTCGATTTGCCCTGTTGCTCCAATTGTTGCTGTAATTGTTGATACAGCGGGCCAAGATAGCGTACATCATCAGCAGCGTACTGCAATTGTGCCGCAGTGAGTGGGCGTTGGCACCAGTTGGTACGGGTTTGTGATTTTTCCAGCTCCAGGCCTTGGGTCTGTTGCACCAGTGTGGCATAGCCGACCTGGTCGCCCAGACCCAGAAAAGCTGCTGCAACCTGGGTATCAAACAACGTAGCAGGCAACAGGTCCAATGCATAGTTCAATACTTCCAGGTCTTGTCGGGCGGCGTGGATAATGAGTGCATCTGCGTGACTGAGTGCCGATTTGATAAGGACGAGTTTATCTAGATGCATAGGATCCAGTAACCATATCCCTTGTTCAGTGGCCAGCTGCAGCAGACAAAGGCGGGGATAATAGGTCCGTACCCGTTCAAACTCGGTGTCGAGGGCAATGTAGGTTGCAGCTTCGAGCTGTGAACAGCAGGACTGCAAGTCACCATCGGTGGCTATCCATTGTGTTGTCATCTGCATCATGATCCGTTCCGGGGTGGTGACCGTGTTCTAAGTATCGCGTGAAGTGCTCATTGTCGTTTGGATGGTATTGTCGCATGTGGATGAGGTGTCCGGACACGCAAAGTCAAAGAGTAAATACCTGCAAAGCGCCACAAAATAATCTATGAAAGTCTGAACAGAGGTCGTTGGTATTGGTATTATCCCCAGGCCCCGTTTCATTTACGTCAACCGAATGGATGTATTTCTGATCTATTCCCGGACTGCCTGGAGACTACTCTCAGATGTTTGTAATATTACGTGTTTTTCTGGATATTGTTCGTTTCAAAGCGGGTCCACAGGACTTGCCGGCATCACCGGTCTTGTTAGCAATGGCCTTCATCGCCACGGTGGTAACCCATGTTGTTACGGATGCACCCTATAGTAGTGTGGTCACGATCTGGATGGCGGCGCTGATCCAGGCGGGTACCTTCGGTATCGTTATCTGGGCGGTATTGTTGATTCGAGACAAGCGGGAGCGTTGGTTGCAGACGGCTACAGCCTTGTTTGGTGCCGGCAGTCTGTTGCAGTTGCTGACCATACCGGTCAGCTATATGTTGGGGAATCAACAGTCCTCGATATCGCTGGGGATGCCATCTTTGTTGTTGCTGGTGATTGCGTTCTGGTTTCTCGCGGTGATGTCCTGGGTATTTCGGCAATCACTGGAAATCAAGACCGGAATGAGTCTGTTGTTGAGTTTGGGTTGTCAGTTTGTCGTTCTGGTGATTGTGTTGATGGTTTTTCCGCCACAATCTGCTATGCCCTAAGCAGTCAAACGTATGATTTGTCACTCGATAAGTTGCTTTCGCCCCCTGGCTCCTGCATGGCCCCGGTTTGCTGGATGAACCGTTCCTTGTTGTATCTTCAGCCTGGAGTCATAAGCAGTCGAGAATGCGGCCTTAAAAAATCTGCCCAGTTCGATGGTTTGCTCGATACTGTTTTCATCGACAGCATGGAAAAATGTTAGCCAAAGTCAGATTTATTTTCTTGCTGGCAAGTATAGCAGGAATCGGTGCCTGCACAGATCCGCCCCGTGTTACGGTTTCTGAGCGTTCGGTCAACTACCCGAAAACACGCATTATTGCGGTGAGCCTGCCTCGCTTCTACGAGGTTAAAAAAGGCGACACCCTGTTCAGTATCGCTTGGATAACAGGGCTTGATTATACGTTGCTGGCAAAATGGAATGGCATAAAGCGGCCCTGGAGGATTTATCAGGGTCAGCGTTTACGGCTGCGCGAACCCGTGTATTCGTCGCAAGCGCGGCACCCACGCGGTCGTCAAAAGGCACCACATAACAGGACGGCAAGTCAGACCAGAAAAACCGCTACAGTGAGTCGAAATACTCTTAATAATCATCCTGTTAGACGTTGGCTATGGCCTGCCAAAGGCCGGGTAATCAGCCGCTTCAATCCAACCAGGGGGCGGAAAGGAATCGCGATAAAAGGATTGGCAGGTAGTGATGTTCGCGCTGCGGCACCGGGCCGGATTGTCTATGCCGGACATGGACTGCGAGGTTATGGCAATTTGGTTATCATCAAGCATAATGCACGGTTCTTGAGTGCCTATGCCTATAATCAGACACTTCTGGTCCGGGAAGGGCAGCAAGTGCGTCGGGGTCAGAGAATTGCCAGGATGGGAAGCAGTGGCAGCAATCGAACTCAACTGCATTTTGAGGTCCGCCGTTATGGCCAACCCATTGATCCACTGCTTCTTTTGCCTCGTCGTAGATAAGATTGCTTGGCATGAAAACTCGGGATCACATGAACTATCGAGTAGAATTACTTAATAAAGTTGCGTAATATTCTAAAGTTCCTTGGTTAATAGCCGATAATTACGTTGCTGGGGCCGTGTGGGTGGATGGTTTCCAAACTGAGAGGAACAGCAGCGTGCTGTTGGAAAAATCTCAGGGAGTACGAGACCAGGCACAAAGCGGCGAAAAAGTGCAGTGTACACGCAGTACATGAGTATTTTGAGCTGGGTTTCAACCTTGTACCGTACCGTTATGAGGATTTCCCATCAGTCTGCCAGGTGTGGGAAGACCAGAATTGTCCACCTCAAGAAAGGTACTGCTGTGGCAAGGAGTGAGGAAATGAATCAGAATCTATCAACCAGAAAAAAGGCACCGTCGGTTTCACAACCACAATCCGCCGTGCCATTGCCCGGATTGGGTGTTCCAGACAACCACAGTGTGACGCAAGATGAGAGCAGTCTGCGAGGCAATTTTGTCGATGCTACCCGGATGTATTTGCATGAAATCGGCTATTACCCGCTACTCACAGCACAAGAGGAGGTCTATTATGGGCGTCTCAGCCAACGAGGAGACGCCGCGGCACGACGCAAGATGATAGAAAGTAATTTGCGTCTAGTGGTCAATATTGCCCGACGCTACATCAATCGAGGCCTGGCATTTCTCGATGTAATCGAAGAAGGCAACCTGGGCCTGATTCGGGCGGTTGAAAAATTTGACCCTGAACGAGGATTTCGGTTTTCGACCTATGCGACATGGTGGATTCGTCAAACCATAGAACGGTCTATCATGAATCAGGCAAGAACCATCCGTTTGCCAGTGCATGTTGTAAAGGAACTCAACAGCTATCGCAAAGCGGCAAAGGAATTAGCTCAGCAACTGAACACCAAGCCAGCTGAACAGGATATTGCCGCCCATCTGGATGTGCCTGTGGAGACGGTTCGTCGCACCCTGGGTTTAAATGAATATATTGCTTCAGTGGATGCCCCGATAGAGGGGGAAATGGCGCACAATCTCCTGAATTATATCGCTGATGCTAATGCCACAGATCCTTTGGATCGGGTACTGGAGCAGAGATTGCCCAATCTTGTGCAGGATTGGCTGGCACAATTGCCCAGCAAGCAAGGTGAGGTAATGGAAAGGCGATACGGCTTAAACGGTAGAGAAGTTTCTACCCTGGAGCAAGTTGGCAAGGATGTTGGGGTGACACGGGAACGCGTTCGCCAGATTCAAGTCGAAGCACTGGCCAAGCTTCGCGTGCTTCTCGAAGACAGCGGCTATACCCTGCAGACACTGCTTTGACACCATGATCTGTGTCTGCAGGACCGGCCTCCTGTGGTGAATATTGTGCCACAGCTGCGAACAGGCTATATCGTTGCAGGGTAGAGCAAGGCCAGAACGTTTCGGTCTTCATTAATCAAAATGTTGTAGGTGCGGACGGCGGCTGCGGTGTTCATCAACTCAAGTCCGATGCCTGCATTGAGAATACAATAACGAACTTCCTGTTGTGGAAAAACCAATATGCTGCCAGTGCCCAGCAGGACGATATCAACTTGTTGTTTGATAATTTCGGCTGCAGTGGTTAGATCAAAATCACTGTATAGTGTTAGCGCGATCGACGTTACAATCCTGCCGTTGTGAAGGGCCAGGGGGAGCGTATGACTGCTTTCATCCAGGGTGATGGTTGTACGGGTATAGGATTGGATGTGATTTCGGTTTTTTTCTTCGGCAAATTTCATCAGAATAAGCAGTTGTGGCGGCTGTTGGCTTTGGGCCATGTTCCTGTTTGATCGCGTAGGGTTTGACAGCCGAGGTCATGACCAGTATCTTGCTGCGCCATCGAGGGTGGGTGAGACCCTCAATAGACTATCTGTATTGCATGAGATCGATGGCTGTGACTGGTTATTGTAAACAAAGCAGCCATGCTAGATTGGAAGATTTTCGAGAATTATTGTGAATCCGGTTACTACAGGAATTATAGGACTTGGCACAGTCGGCTGCGGCACGGTCAATGTATTGCAGCGGAATGTTGATGAAATCAGTCGCAGGGCCGGGCGAAGGATTGTCGTCAGTGCCGCTGCGGTCAGGCATCGCAGCAAAGTTCGTGACTGTCCAATACAGGGGATTAGGGTAACCAGTAACCCGGTTGATATTGTTACTGACCCGGACATTGATATCGTGATCGAACTGATGGGAGGCGAGGAACCAGCGCGTCAGCTTATCCTGCAAGCGATCGCCAACGGCAAGCATGTCATCACAGCAAACAAAGCGCTGATCGCGCTCCATGGGAATGAGATCTTTTGTGCTGCTCACGAGCAGGGGGTGACCGTGGCTTTTGAAGCCGCCGTCGGCGGAGGCATCCCCATTATAAAAGTTCTGCGTGAAGGGCTTGCTGCGAATAGAATCAACTGGCTGGCTGGCATTATCAATGGTACGACCAACTTTATCTTGACTGGAATGCGTGAAAATAACAGTGAATTTGCCGATGAATTGAAGCTGGCGCAACAACTGGGCTACGCTGAAGCCGATCCTGGTTTTGATGTCGATGGTATTGATGCCGCCCATAAATTGACCATTCTGGCTTCGATAGCCTTTGGAATTCCCTTGAATTTCCAACAAACTTATGTAGAAGGGATCCGTGATATCACTGCAAATGATGTGCTGTATGCCGAGGAACTCGGTTATCGTATCAAACATCTCGGGGTTGCCCGACGAACCGAACAAGGTGTAGAGCTTAGAGTCCATCCTTGTTTGTTGCCCGCGAGTCGATTGATGTCCAGTGTCAATGGAGTCATGAATGCTATTGTGGTCGACGGGGATGCCGTCGGCCATACCTTGCACTATGGGGCGGGCGCAGGTGCAGAAGCGACCGCTTCCGCAGTGATCGCTGACCTGGTTGATGTGGTCAGGGCATTGACTTCTGATCCCGGTAATCGTGTGCCTCATCTAGCCTTTCAAGCCGATTCGATAAAGAATTTACCGATTGTGCCAATGTCTGAAGTATACTGTGCGTTTTATCTGCGTTTGCAGGCTACCGACCAGCCTGGAGTGCTGGCGGATGTGACCCGAATTCTTGGTGATGAGAAGATCAGCATTGAGTCGATTATCCAGAAAAACAAGAGTGCCGATTCGAGCACTGTACCGATCGTTATTTTGACCTATTCTACCCGGGAGCGGTCCATGGATCGTGCATTGGATTTATTGAAGGCATTGCCAACTATCTCTTGCGATATTATGCGGATTCGCGTTGAACCACTCAG
>CAYQAP010000004.1:38814-59260 GCA_964415515.1 uncultured Gammaproteobacteria bacterium
AGGCATTGCCAACTATCTCTTGCGATATTATGCGGATTCGCGTTGAACCACTCAGATCATCTATGTTATCAGCAGAAAACTTATGAATATACGATATAACGGCGTGATAAACCGGTATCGGGATCGGCTGCCAGTCACCAGGGAGATGCGAGTAATTACCTTGGGTGAAGGGAATACTCCACTGATAAAGCTGCATAATATGACTGAGGCAAAGGAAAATTCTATTGCTCTTTATGTCAAATATGAAGGCTTGAATCCAACCGGATCCTTTAAGGACCGTGGTATGACCCTGGCAGTGACCATGGCGGTCCATGAGGGGAGTCGGGCGATTATCTGTGCTTCCACCGGCAATACGTCAGCCGCGGCAGCCGCCTACGCCGCGCGGGCTGGAATCAAGGCCTTTGTCCTGATTCCGGATGGAAATATCGCACTGGGCAAGTTGGCGCAGGCGAGCATGCATGGCGCCCGGGTCATTCAGATAAAGGGAAATTTTGATGATGGTATGGAGTTGGTCAAGACACTGGCACATGATGCACCGGTAACGCTGGTCAATTCGGTCAACCCCTACCGATTGCAAGGTCAGAAAACAGCAGCCTTTGAGATCATGGATGCTTTGGGTTGTGCACCAGACTATCATTGTTTGCCGGTTGGCAATGCCGGCAATATTTCTGCCTACTGGATGGGATATCACGAATATTATCTGCAAGATTGCGTCAATAGTCAGCCGCATATGCTGGGTTATCAGGCGCTTGGTGCGGCCCCCTTCCTGCGTGGCGAACCGGTTTTGAACCCGGACACTGTTGCCACAGCGATCCGGATTGGAAATCCGCAATCGTGGGAGTTGGCCTGGGCAGCCAGCAAACAATCCCAAGGCTGGTTCGCAGAGTTTTCTGATCAGCAAATCATCGCAACCCAGCAACGCTTGGCAACGTGTGAGGGTATATTTTGTGAACCGGCCTCTGCAGTTTCGGTAGCCGGTGCCCTGGCAGATATCCAGACCGGGAAGATTCCAGCAGGATCAACCGTGGTCTGTACCCTCACTGGCCACGGCTTGAAAGATCCCGAGACAGCGATCAAGCAGAGCGTGGCTCCGATCAAGGTAGAAGCCTCTCTGGAGGCGGTTGAACGAGTGATCGACGCAGAAGTGTAGACTAAAAATACTGAAGGCAAAACCGCCCATCTGCAAAGGGTTTTTGTGCAGCAGTTCCTGTATTCTCTGACCCTTTTTGGGAGTGCAGCGACTAAATGAAATTTGTGATATCAATGTTGAATTTATCCGGGTCCACCCAATTCTTTATTTTCTCAGTTGTGTGCCTGGACAAGTCGAGTCGCTGCGGTCGTAGATAGCTCTTTTGCTTAATGCTGTAGATGATCTGAACGATTGGAGCAAGCAGATCATCGCTATTTTGGTCGATGACCACGGCCAGTTTTCCTGAATTGAGTTCTACCAGGCTGCCGACCGGGTAGATGCCGAGACTTTTGATGAATTTGTGGACCAATTCAGGATCAAAGTGGTGCTCGCTCCATTCCAGGAGTTTTTTCAACACCAGAGAAGGTTCCCAGGCATTCTTGTAACAGCGCACTGAAGCGAGTGCATCGTAGACATCAACGATGGTGGACATTTTTCCGTAGATGGAGATTTCATCATCCTTTAGACCGAGTGGATAGCCACTGCCGTCGATTCGCTCATGATGCTGGGCTGCCACATCCAGCCCACATTGTGCAATTTGTGGATACTTCTCGAGAATTTCTCGACTGTAAACAACATGTTTGCGCATAATCTCAAATTCTGGATCCGTGAGCCTACCCGGTTTGCAGAGAATTTCATTGGGAACCAGCATTTTTCCAACATCATGCAACATACTGCCTTCGGCAATTTGTTGTGTTATTTCCTTATCGAACTCCATGGCCCGACAGAAATTGACCATCAATCCACAAACACTCACAGAGTGTTGAAAAGTATAGTGATCTTTGTCCTTTATTCGCGTCAGACTGACTAAGGCATGTTGGTTACGAAACACAGAGTCGACCAGTTTGCTGGAAACCGCACTCACGGATGCTATATCGATAGGGTGGCCTGCTCCGGCATGCTCGAGTACAGTTTGGATGATATTATTGGCTTCACGGACCACGGCACGTGCTCGATTCTTTTCTTCGGCTACAGATAGCGGACCCTGTTGTGGCCCGGCTTTTTTGGCAAGGGTGTGTTGTTCTTCCTCAATGTTCTGATGCACCACAGCGGTCGGTACACCTTGGGGGACATCCTGTCCTTTGCTGGTATCGATATAGACTTCCTGGAGCCCGGATTTCTTGACTTTTGCCAGTGTGGAAGCATCATCAATCGCGAACTGGTTCTTGAGAAAGCGGTGGGATAGCCAGCTCGCGTCCAGGTCATGAATGTACATGCCGGTCTTCAGATCCGTGATTTTGACTTTTTTGATCATGGTCGTTGGTTTTGTTGACTACAGCGTAGTTGTCGAATTCAGTGGCTTGCAAGAACAGCCTGGATACGGTGTCGATCCCCTTTGACAGGCGAGATGCCAAAGTTTAGGTAAAAATCTCAAGGGCCAAGTTGGGGTCCAAGTTTGTTAGGGGTTGAGGCGTTCCACACGCTGTAGCACAACATCTTCGACAGGCACATCACGCATATAATGGCGCGTTGCGGTATTGACTGCCGCGATGGCATCAACCACATCGATGCCTTTGGTAACCCGGCCAAACACGGTGTAGCCGCCATAGCTGGGGTAGTCGAGATTGTTGTTATCGGCCTGATTGATAAAAAATTGTGCTGCCGCCGAGTCTGGGTCTTGCAGCCGCGCCATCGCCAGTGTACCTCGTTGGTTGCTGAGGCCGTTATTGGATTCATTGCGGATTTGGGCATGCGTTTTTTTGCGCCGATACTTGGTATCAAAACCACCGCCCTGGATCATGAACCCGTTGATCACCCGGTGAAAAACCGTATTGTCGTAATAACCTTCGTCGACATAAGTCAAAAAGTTTTTAACCGTGAGGGGCGCTTTTTGCTCATTCAGCTCGACCACGATAACCCCTTTTGTGGTGGTGAGTTGTAACAATGTTCCAGCCTGGGTTACTGTGGTGAACAGCGGAAAAAAGGTCAGGCACAGGAGTGCGAGAAGACGTGAACTTTTCATCAACATGCTCCAATAATCGACATACCGCCATCTTAGGATAGATCTGGTGAATTGCAAGCCTAAATAATCAGCACTGGCAGTAATTTGCCGGTTTATTCGGCTCCTGGCAGGCACGCAAACGGGCTGTGGCAGAGGTGCGCTTTCGCGGTGGTTTCGGAACCTAATGCATTCACGAAAACTACAGCGAACGGGAACCGCAGAGGATAGCTATCACGGTTGAAAAGGCGGGGCACTGTGCGCTATGATCAACGGCGATGTGGGGCATAACTACTATTAGCCAATGAGTTCAGGTAGACATCATCTGGGTTCATGCGCAAATTCCTATGGAGATCGAAGATGACCACAATATTTGATGGCGATCGTCGCCACTTTCTTGCACTCGCAGGTGCCACTGCAGCTGCGGGATTTATTCCTACCCGGTTTGCCATCGCGGGCAACACACCGGTCAGAATTGGTATTCTACTGCCGTATTCTGGCACCTATGCCATGCTGGGAGATTCCATTACCAATGCGTTCAAAATGCGTATCGATGAGGCTGGAGGCAAGGTCGGAGGCCGGCCGGTAGAGTATGTTGCTATCGACAGCGAAATGTCAGTACCTAAGGCCGGGCAGAATGTCAACAAGCTGATTAGCAAACAGAAAGCCGATTTTATCATCGGTCCGGTACATTCTGGAATCGCGGCGGTGATGGCCAAGATCATCGGCAAGAAAGGTTCGCCCATCATGATCGATCCTAATGCCGGGTCGAATGCCGTGACTGGGGCTTTGTGTGCGCCAAATATTTTCAGGACCTCATTTTCAAACTGGCAGACTGCCGTGATGGCGGGCCCAGCCATGTACGATGCCGGTCATAGAACCATTATCACAATCAGTTGGAAATACGGTGCCGGCATCCAGATGATGCAGGCTGGCAGAGCGTCCTTTGAAAAGGTCGGCGGCAAGTCGGTCAAGGATATTCTGAATCCGTTTCCGAGTGTGGAATTTCAGGCGCATCTGTCGACCATTGCCGATATGAAGCCGGACGCAGTGTTTGCCTTTTTCTCCGGAGGTGGTGCAATTAAATTCCTCAAGGATTATGAGGCGGCTGGCTTGAAAGCCAAGATTCCGCTGTATGGCACAGGTTTTCTCACCGAAGGTGTGGAAAAACCAGCAGGTTCGGCGGCTGAGGGGATTCAGACGACCTTGCACTACGCTCGGGATCTGCCGAATGAAACCAACCAGCGATTCATTGCCAATTATGAGAAGAAGTTTGGATCCGGTAAGTCCAATGTGTTCGCAGTACAGGGCTATGATTCCGCTTCTTTGCTGCTTCAGGGTATGGCCGCTGTGGATGGTGATGTCAGTGCGCAGAGCAAGATTATCGGTGCTATGGAAAGTACCGTCATTGACAGTCCACGGGGGAAATTTTCATTTTCCAAATCGCATAATCCGGTGCAAAATATCTACCTTCGGGAAGTCAGGGATGGTAAGCAGGTTACCCTGAAAACCCTGGCCAAGGGGCTTGAAGATCCGGCAGTGGGATGTAAAGCCTGATTCCGGAGCGCAGAACAGAGGGGGCTTCTTCGAAAGAGAGGCCCCTTTTTCATTAGATGTCAGGAAACAGCGCAAGGTTTGATTGAACGATGGATCTGACAGCGTTTCTGGTGCAGGTACTCAATGGAGTCCAGTATGGCTTTTTGCTATTTCTGGTCTCCAGTGGCCTGACGTTGGTATTCGGCATCATGGGGATCATCAATCTTGCTCATGGTGCTTTCTACATGTTCGGGGCTTATATCGTATTCTGGCTCAATGGTGTTGTGGGCAATTTCTTTATCGCCATCCTGCTCGGCGTCCCCCTCATGATTGTTCTCAGCCTGGTGATCGAGCGCTTCGCGATTTCCTATCTGTATCAACGCGATCATTTATGTCAGTTGCTCTTGACCTATGGCCTGATACTGATTCTCAATGAAGCCCAGTTGTTGATCTGGGGTTCTGATTTTTACAGCGTACCGGTACCAGAAATACTCAGTGGAGGCATCACCCTGACCGAGAATCAGGAGTACCCGATATACCGGTTGTTTATTTCGGTGGTCGGACTGTTGCTGTCCGGTGGAATGTACCTGGTGATTCAGAAAACCCGTCTGGGGATGATCGTGCGTGCTGGTGCTTCCAATCGGGAGATGGTGCAAGTGCTGGGGATTAACATCAATCGTGTATTTTCGATCGTTTTCAGTGTCGGTGCAGCACTGGCCGCATTTTCCGGCATGATCGCAGCGCCGGTTAGTTCGGTTTTCCCGGGCATGGGCAACAACATCCTGATCGTTTCTTTTGTGGTCGTCGTTATTGGTGGGATCGGTTCGATCAAGGGGGCTTTTATCGGCGCTATGTTGATTGGTCTGGCGACCACGTTTGGGCAGGTGTTGTTGCCCGACCTGGCCTCCATGGTCGTTTATGCCCTGATGGCCGGGATTCTGGTATGGCGTCCACAAGGTCTATACGGCCGCTCTGCCTCTTCCTGAATTGACGGTATGAAATTTTCCCGCCCCTTGCGCTGGCTGTTGTTGCTGGGTGTTCTAATCCTGGCAGTATTTCCGTTCGTAGGTGCTGAGTATTATACCGAGCTGGTCGTGCGGATCATGATTTTCGGTATTTTCGCCATGAGCCTCGACCTGTTGATCGGGTTTACCGGTCTGGTCAGTTTTGGTCATGCGGCTTTTTTTGGGCTGGCTGGATATATGCTGGCAATCATCACCCCGGAAACGTCCGGGGTAAGCCTGTTCTGGTCGTTGCCGTTGAGCATTCTGGTGTCTGGTTTGGCGGCTGCCATCATCGGATGGTTTTCGGTTCGTACCACAGGCATTTACTTCATAATGATTACCCTGGCATTCGCACAGATGGTATTTTATTACTTCCAGGAAGCGGTGCAGTGGGGGGGGTCCGATGGGATGTTTTTGTTCTTCCGACCCACCGTGACAGTCGGTGATACGGTGATTCTCGATCTGGAACAGAACCGCACGTTCTATTATCTGGTTTTAGGATCTCTTGTGGCCTCGTTGTTGCTGGTGAAGCGGTTGCTGGGTTCACCCTTCGGCCAAGTGATCATGGGGATCAAAGCCAATGAATCACGGACCAGGGCAATTGGTTTTGCCACATTTTATTACAAATGGGTGAGTTTTATTATTGCCGGCATGCTGGCCGGGTTGGCCGGATATCTTGAGGTCACGCACGCCGGTACCATCAGTCCCGGATACCTGGCCTGGCATGAGTCCGGAATTGTTATTATGGTGGTGGTGCTCGGTGGCCTCGGAACCCTGTATGGACCGGTGATCGGGGCTTTTGTATTTGTGCTGTTACAGGACTTCCTGCAAGATTACACCAGCCACTGGTTGCTGGTCATGGGCGTACTGGTGATGCTGATCGCCTTGTTTCTACCCAATGGAGTGAGCGGGTGGCTGGAGCGGTTGTTGTGCCCTAAGGCGAAAGAAAACTCCAGCGAGCAAAATCCAGAGCATTCGGGTCACCGGACATGACCCCGGTCATACTCTCGACCCACGATCTTACCGCCCAGTTCGGAGCGATTTCTGCGGTGGATTTTGTTAGTCTGGAATTTCGACAACAGCAGCTGCACGCCATTATCGGGCCAAATGGTGCGGGGAAAACGACCTTTATCAACCTGTTATCGGGTGAGTTGATGCCCAGCTCTGGCACCATTCATTATTTGGGAAAGGACATCAGCCAACTGCCTGCAGACAAGATTTCCCGCCTGGGTATTGGGCGCAGTTTTCAGAAAACCAATATTTTCCCAACATTTAGTTGCCTGCAGAATTGTCTGTTAGGGGCACAGTCCCGCTTGCCTCACTCGATGCATTTTTTTCGGTCTGCCAGCCGTCTGACCGAGGTCAGGGAGCGCGCATTGCACAGTCTGGCGCTTTGTGGTTTGTCCAGGCGACAGGATACCATCGCTGCTACCATGAGTTACGGTGAACAGCGACAGCTGGAAATCGGCATGATGTTGGCGACCGAGCCACAGCTGTTGTTACTGGACGAGCCCTTAGCCGGAATGGGTATGGAAGAAGCCCGCCGTGTGATTGATCTGATTCAGATCCTCAAGGAAGATCACACCATTATCCTGATCGAACACGATATGCAGGCGGTATTTGCGGTTGCGGATCGCCTGACCGTTATGGTGAATGGTACGGTGATCGCCACCGGAGCGGTCGAGGAAATTCGTGCCAATAAAACGGTACAGGAGGCATTTTTTGCCGATGAGGTTACCGACGATGGCTGAGAAACCGTTATTGGCAGCACAGGAGCTGAATACTTTTTATGGGGCCAGTCATATTCTGCATGGGATCAGTCTGCTGATCCGTGCGGGTGAAACCGTCAGTTTGATGGGTCGCAATGGTATGGGGAAAACCACGACCATACGTTCCCTGTTTGGTTTGACAGCACCGGCATCGGGAACCATTCAAATTCGGGGGCAGGATGTGGTTGGTTGGCCAGCCTATAAAATTGCCCGCCTGGGTCTTGCACTGGTTCCAGAGGGCAGGGTCATTTTCCCGAATCTGACGGTCTATGAAAATCTGCTCATGTCGGCAAGGCCGGGAATCAAAGGCAATCGGGAGTGGACGCTGCAAAGTATCGCCCAACTGTTCCCGCGACTGGTCGAACGCAAGCACAACATGGGCAATCAGTTGTCCGGTGGAGAGCAGCAAATGTTGTCGATCGGCCGTGCTTTGATGACCAATCCGGATCTGCTGGTGCTCGATGAAGCGACCGAAGGGCTGGCACCATTGATTCGCAGGGAAATCTGGTCGGTGATTCGCAAGATCAATGCAACCGGCATGGCCACATTGATTGTCGATAAAGACATTAAATCCCTTCTCGAAATTTCGGATTATTGCATTCTGATCAACAAGGGTACAGTGGTTTACAGCGACAGCGCCACGAATCTAGCGGCCAATCCAGAGGTGTATCAACAATATGTCGGAGTCTAGCAATATGTCGGAGTCTAGCAGGCCATTGAAAAATGCACAGGCGAGTATTCGACCAGGCCCAACGCGTCCAACAAGTACAGTGCGCACGCTGTACAGGGGTCTTTTGAGCCAATGTTCTACGCCGTATCGTGCCGCATGAGCATTTCTCGACAGCCGGCCAATCCATCAGCTGAGGAAGCAGGGAATCACAGCAAGGGGCCGTTTACTGTGCTACGTCAAGTCTCCTGGGGAGATTGCGATCCAGCGGGCATTACCTATACCCCAAAGACACTCGAATATGCGGTGGAAGCAGTGGGTGATTTTTTTCGTGAAGTATTGGGGATCAGCTGGTATGACTTAAATATCAAAAAAGGTATGGGCCAGCCTTTTGTGCATACCGAAGTTGATTTTATCGCACCGCTGCGAGCCGATGAACGCTTTACCATGGAGGTTTGGGTTGAGAAACTCGGTAATGCTTCAATCAGTTGGGTGGTTATCGGCCGAAATGCTATGGTGGGCGATTGCTTTGCCGTCAAGTTGGTTGCCTGTTTTTTGGATCGGGGCAAACATCGCTCCATCCCGGTTCCTGAGCCTTGGCGACAGCGTATTGTAGAATATATGGCTGCCTTTCCTGCTCCGTGACCAAATTTCCAGGTTCAGCGCCTGGCCCAGGTCCAGTAGACTTGGCGATGTTTGCAGCACAACCGAGGCCATGGAGCGAGGAAAGCGTTGTCAAGTGTCTGGCGGATTCCTGAAGAAATGGCGGGGTTTGGTCACACAATGCTTCAGTCACATAATTCACGCAATTTGAAGCGCTGAATCTTGCCGGTAGCCGTCTTGGGCAATTCAGCAACAAAGGTAAACCAGCGTGGATATTTGTAGTGGGCCATGCCAGCTCGGCAATGCTCATGCAACTCCTGTTGTAATGCATCACCGGCATCTTCGGGATGATTGAGCACAATGTAGGCAGCCGGCTTGACCAGGTCGTTGGCATCACGTCGACCAATGATGGCCGCTTCAAGCACCTTGGGGTGTTCAATCAAACAGGCTTCAATTTCAAAAGGAGAGCACCAGATGCCACCGACTTTCAGCATGTCGTCGTTGCGGCCACAGTAGTGATAGTAGCCTTCCTGGTCTACAAAGTAGGTGTCACCGGTATCCAGCCAGCCATTCAGCATGGTAGATGCAGTTTTTTTCGGGTTATTCCAGTAGTATTTTGCGGTGGAATTACCGCGAATCAATAGTCGGCCTCCTGACCCAATCGGGGCAGGTGCACCGTGTTCATCAATAATTTTGGCCTCGTAACCATGCACCATGCGCCCACTGGTGCCGGGTTTGGTATCATTTGGCCGGTTGGAAATAAAGATATGCAGGGCTTCGGTAGAGCCGATGCCGTCAAGAATTTTAAGGCCGGTCTGCCGCTTCCAGCGCTTGTAGATATCGGCCGGCAAAGCCTCACCTGCCGAAACACAATAGCGGATAGATGACAGGTCATGGTGGCTCGATTCCAGTGCCTGCAACTGTGCGGCATACAGGGTTGGCACACCAAAATACAGGCTGGGGCGGTATTTTTCGATGACCTCGAAGGTGGCATCCGGGGTCGGACGGCCAGCGTATACCACGGCACTGCCACCCACCCAAAGCGGGAAGGTCATACCGTTACCCAGGCCATAGGCGAAGAAGAGTTTGGCCGCTGAAAAACAGCAGTCCTGCTCGGTTACTCCCAGGGTATCGACCCCGTAAAACTGGCTACTGATAACCATATCGCGATGCAGATGCACAGCGCCTTTGGGTTGCCCGGTGGACCCTGAGGAGTAGAGCCAGAAACATTCATCGGTTGCCGTAGCCGGAACGGGTTCCAGACTCGATGAAGCTTGATTGATCAGGTCGTCAAGGGCAGCCTCGCCTTCGGTGCACAGTACCACGCTAGGTCTGGTGGAAACCCGGGCCAGTGCCTGTTCGACATCGTCGGTGAATTCTGATGAATAGATCACCGCCTGGCAACCTGAATCTTCGATCATATAGGCGTAGTCGCTGGCCCGCAGCAGCGTATTGATCGGCACAGGAACAAAACCTGCCTTGATCGCACCCCAAAATACATAGAAAAAGGCGGGGCAGTCCTTGATCATCATCAGTACCCGGTCACCCTGGGCCAAATCCGATTGCAATAGAACATTCCCACAGCGATTGACAGCATCAGCCAGTTGCGCATAACTGACGGTCTCACCGGTTGCAGTGGTGAGCATGGTCTTTTGGCTACGACCTTCTTGCAGGTGACGGTCGATAAAAGGCACTGCCACATTAAAATTATCGGCAAATCGAACAACCGGGTTTTGTTCATTACCTTCGATTCGGTAGCTGTGATCCTTCATGGGGAAAATCTCCTTTTCAAAAGTGAGTGGTATGATGTGTCGCTCATATCCCGATACAGGGGGCACTTGGGACAGGGTGGTGTGGCAGGTGACCCATCATGATTCTCTCATTCGTACCCCTCGCCATGCTTTGCCCCGATGCTGAGTTTACCCGACCAGAGAACTGGCCTCAACCAGGGCCTTGAGTCGATAGCGTTGTATCTTGCCGGTGTGGGTGCGCGGTAGCGCGGTCACATGGACGATCCATTTGGGTCGTTTCCAGCGCGCAAGATGCTGCTTAAGATAGTGCTGAATCGCTTGATCCAGGGTTTGTTTGTCTTCCTGTTGACTCGGTACCACGACCAGAACTACCCGTTGCAAGCCATCCTGGTCGGGATACAGCACTGCCGCTGCTTCATCGAGTAGTCCGCTGGTCATGCTGGTCTCTTCGATTTCCGGCAGACTGACCCATTGCCCAGCCACTTTAGTCAAGCTGTCCTCACGGCCACAATGGTACCAGTAGCCATTGGCATCTTGGCGGAACAGATCTCCGGTATGAAACCAGCCATCCCGCAGTCGGGCATTCCAGGTTTGTGGATGTCCCGGGTATCCGCTAGCGAGAAAATCATGACGTATCCATAGCTGACCGGTTTCTCCTGTCTTCACCGGGGATCCGGCGGGATCGAGCAGTCGCAGTTCGGCACCTGGTGCCGGCAATCCGGAAGACCCGGGAGGTGCCCCATCGGCGGGGACAGCCAGGATGAAGAAGGGGGCTTCGGAACAGCCGTAGCAGTCATGAATTCGACGGCCTGTTGCCTGCTGCCAGCGCTTGAGTAGATCCCCCGGAAGGTGTTCGCCGGCAGAGGTGTAATGACGGACTCGCGATAAAACATCTTGATCTGTACCCGGTTCATTGAGCAAGGCCCGAAACAAGCTTGGCGTACTGAATACCACATCTGGATGAAAAATTTTCAGCAGTCTGGATACCTCAGCGAGTTGCAGCCAATCTGGAGCCAGACAGAGGGTTGCGCCTAAAGCCAGCGGAGCCAGTAGTCCGGTGATCATGGCATAGGCAAAGGGCAACTTGGAGGTGCAGAATGCGCGCCGACCTGGGCCGAGTTCAAGCACGTCTCGATGATAGCTCAGGGCTGTGGAGAAATCTTTGTGACCATGACTGATGCCTTTAATTTTGCCTGTGGTTCCGGAAGAATAGAGGCGAAAGGCCAGATCGTTTTCAGTTTGCGGAACCATGAGTAAAGGCTCAACCCGGTCCGGTGTAGGCACCTCCGCGGTGCTCAGATCAAGGCGTTCTACAGCAGCCAAAGCCGGGCAGTTCAGGACCGAACTCAGTGTGCTGTCATCATGGATGAGTAACCGCGGTTGGTTTTCATCAGCAACGATGCGTAGTTCTGCATTGCCGAATCGGGTGCTGACGATAATGCCAACGGCACCGGTGGCCAGTACGGCCAGAAAATGGATGATCAGATCCGGGGTGTCCCGGCCCAGCAGAACGACACAATGACCGGGTTGGATTCCGGTTTTTCGTAGTCTGCAAGCGCAACTGGCGATACGTCGACGCAGTGCTGGATAACTGAGCTGACCCTGTTCAGTGGTGATTGCGATCTTGTCACGAAAGGGCTGATCTGCCTTGTTCCCTACTATTCTTTCTACTATGTTCATGGGATGTTATCGATTATCGGATTTTTGTCAGGTTCTGACTTGATGCTGCAATCCTCAGTGTCTATTGATCACTGAAGTACAAATCACCGTACCATGCGGTGACGGATATGCCGGTGTTGTCGGTATCGGTCATGATGGCAACAGAGTTGATGGATTCCGGAGTTACGCCGAAGGTTTTTTTGAAATCCTCCTGCACATTGCGATGGTATTCGCGCCATTTGCCTGTGGCCGCCGGGCCGCTTTCTACCGCCAGCATGATTGCTTTACCCGTGTAGGGATTCGGCCACCAGGTGTCTACCGGTGCTGTGGCAGACCACACATAATTCAGAGCACGGCTGTTCCAGAAAGCCAGACCTGCGGATTGAATCAAATAGACCCGTACCGGGAAATCGTCGGCCGATTTGGTTTTTTCTCCGGAGTTTGGGGGTAGACGGGAAATTTTCCAGCGCCAGTGCAGATAGGGAGTTCGTCGCAAGTCAACGCGAATGGTCCGCACCAGTCCTGATGCAGCATTGCGACTGTCCGCTTGCAGGACTTGCTGGCCGTCCTTCAGGACAATTTGATAATCTGTTTTGCCATTGAATAACCGAGGCTTCCAGGCGTCCAGAATACCTTGGCTGAAAGAACTGATTTCGATTTTGTCTGCAAAGACCGTGGTGGGAATTATCAGGACAAACAGAATAACTGCCGTGGTCAGTCGCAATTGCTGGATCCCCCGGAAAATCCGGGTTATGGGGCCAGCAGGCCGTGTGCTGTGTGCTTGTCGAGACATCCTGGAACAACGTTTTGAGATACCCATCAGTCAAGCTTATCCCGGTAAAGACTAGCTCCAGAAACCTTCTGGATCCACTGCCTTGAGTGCCAGCAGTTCTTGTTTGCTGGGCGCAGCGGTTTCTTCGGCATCCGGCATGCTGAGTAAATTCCAGCCGGTTGCTTCCTGGATTTGCGCTACGGTGACTCCAGGGTGCCAGGAAGCCAGATGCAACTCATGATTCGGGCCAAAGGGGCGCAGAATTCCCAAGTCGGTAATCACTGCGGTTGTGCCACCACGGCTCAGGCCGGCCCGTTGCCGGGAATTTCCACCGTCGAGATAGCCGGTGGAAGTAATGTAATCAACTCGCTCTACAAAGCGACGACGCTGATGCTTCATGATCGAGAATAACTTTTTCGCCTTGGCAGCAATGTCAGCGGCCCCGCCGGAACCGGGTAGTTTGGTATACCCGGGGCCCGGTTCACCGATCCTTGAAGTATTGATATTGCCAAAGCGGTCAATCTGGGCACCACCGATAAAACCGGCATCGACCTTGCCGGCTTGCAGCAACCCCATCAGCTGCAGGGTGCCGGTCAGCCAGGCAGCTGCTTTCTGATTGGCCGGGTCTCCCATAGTGTAGAGCAACGATCGGGCCGGATGATGCCGCATCACGCCACATTCAAAAAAACCGACCGCATCCGGTGCGTGGGTAAGACGGGCTACGGCATAGGCCATGATGGGCAAACGCATGCCGACAAATACGACTTCACCATTTTGGATTTCCCGGGCCGCGGCAATGATCATCAATTCCTGAGTTGAATGGGTCATGGGTACTTAGTGATCGGCAAAATTGACGGGCTCTGACAAATACTGTTGTTGAACACGCAAGTGATTGAGTTGCAGGCCGAGTTTGCGGCAATAGGCCGTGTGGTCCGGGAGGTCCAAAACCCATTCTTGCAGCCAATCCAGAAAGCCTTCCCGGGTTCGCGTGCGCCTATGGTAGTCACGAAAAAAGGTGGTATCCCGTTGCCAGATGCCGGTCATGGGGGATGGATGGGTAGCGGCCGGGACTTCGACCACAGCGCAGACCAGAAAGTCGGGAAACAGGATCCGGTTGGGATCGGAATGAATAACCGCGGTGTCGACAATTTCTTCGGCAAGCACCAGAATTTTTTTTGCTGCCAGTGCAGCTTCCTGCAACAGGCCGGTATTGCCCCAGAAATGGGTGCCCCCGTAGCGATCGGCACGTTGTACCGGCAGCACAGCAATATCCGGAGTGAGTGGTGGGATCAGCACGACCGGATCAGGCTGGGCTGAAAAAGGGTTGTTGATGACTTGAAACTGGGCGTTTGATGACAAGATATCGGAGCCAAGCAATGATTTGTTCGTAGCAAAAGGCATGCCGTAGGCGGCGGCCAGCAAGGCCATACCCAATGAGAAATTGGAGTGATCGACCAGCTGTACCGGGTGAGGGATCTTTTGCTCCAGAGCGCGGCGATAATTGTGACCAAGGCCTTCTGAAACATTGCCGACCCAGGCTCCGGTAATCGTATCGACGGCTCCGGCACCGATCAGAATGTCGGTGGAAATATCCGAAATGGGGGCAATGATGTTGAGGCCGGTTTTGTGCTGGCGGATGATCTCGTAGCTTACTGCAAACGGGATCATGGGTTCCAGGCAGGCACCCAAGACGACCGCATCCCCATTGTGAATATGTTCGGTGACGGCCTGTTGCAGTGAACTGGTTTTGTTTCTCATGACCTACGGTGTGCGGTAGTTTTCATCGGCATCATAACACAGAACACATCAAATGCCTGTCGGCCCAGGCGGTACCGGGAAGCTGTTTATGCTTTCGGTCTGGCCCTTTTTCTGTCCAGTTCCTGCAGGTGTTTCTTGCGCAGACGGATAGATTGGGGGGTGACTTCAACCAGCTCGTCGTCATTGATAAATTCCAATGCCTGCTCCAGGGTCATGTGTACCGGTGGTGTCAGATCAATCGCCTCGTCGGTACCGGAGGCGCGTACATTGGTTAATTGCTTGCCTTTGAGCGGGTTGACGACCAGATCATTGGAGCGCGAGTGAAGGCCGATGATGCGGCCTTCATAGATCGCTTCGCCAGGACCGATAAACAAGCGCCCACGTTCCTGGAGGTTGAACAGTGCATACCCGAGACTTTTGCCGTTGCCATTGGCGATCATGACGCCGTTGCTGCGCTGCCCGATTACCCCGGAGCGTGCTGGCCCATAATGGTCGAAGACATGATGCAGCAATCCGGTACCTTGGGTGGCGGTTAAAAATTCGGTACGAAAACCGATCAAGCCGCGCGCCGGGATGTTGTAATCAAGTCGAACCCGGCCCTGACTGTCGGGTAGCATATCCTCCAGATCCCCCTTGCGTTCGCCGAGTTTTTCCATGACCGCCCCCTGATGGACAACTTCTATATCAACGGTTAGGTATTCAAAAGGCTCATGCAGAACATCATCGACCATTTTTGTAATTACTTCCGGTCGTGAGACCGCCAGTTCATAGCCTTCACGGCGCATGCTTTCGATCAGGATGGACAAATGCAATTCACCGCGACCCGATACGCGAAAAGCATCGGCGTCTGCGGTATCTTCTACGTGCAGAGCCACATTGTGCAGCAATTCTCGCTGCAACCGTTCACGAATTTGCCGGGAAGTTAAATATTTGCCTTCCAAACCGGCAAATGGCGAGGTATTGGTCTGCAAGAGCATCGTAACTGTGGGTTCGTCGACCACCAGTGGCGGCAATGCCTGGACATGTTCCGGAGCACACAGGGTGTCTGAAATATGCAGCTTTTCCAAGCCACTGAAGGCGATGATATCACCGGCACCGGCCTTGGGCATTGAGGTTCGCTGCAGGCCATGAAATCCCAATAATTCCAGGACGCGACCATTACGTTGCTTGCCGTTCGGATCAATGATTCGTACGGGACTGTTGGCAGTAATGCGACCACGACTGATGCGGCCGATACCGATTAAGCCTTTGTAGGTATCGTAGTCGAGGGCCGACACCTGGAGTTGTAATGGCGCATCAAGGGCGACATCAGGAGGGGGCACCTGATCGACAATGACCTGAAAAAGGTCGGTCATGGAATCTTTTTGAACGTTGGGGTCAAGGGTTGCGTAGCCGTTGATGGCCGAGGTATAGACCACAGAAAAGTCGAGTTGCTCCTCGGAAGCACCCAGCCGGTCGAATAAATCAAAGGTTTGGTTGACCACCCAGTCGGATCGGTTTCCGACCCGGTCAATTTTATTGATCACAACAATCGGTTTAAGACCCAGCGCAAAAGCCTTGCTGGTGACGAAGCGGGTTTGTGGCATCGGACCTTCGACCGCATCCACCAGCAGCAATACCGAGTCTGTCATTGACAGGACCCGCTCCACTTCCCCTCCGAAATCGGCATGCCCGGGGGTGTCGATGATATTGAGGGTGTAACCGTGCCAGTTTAGCGAGGTATTTTTGGCCAGAATAGTGATGCCGCGTTCGCGTTCCAGATCATTGGAATCCATAACCCGCTCCGGTACTGCATCCCGCTGGTTGAGCGAGCCTGATTGGGACAACAGAGCGTCCACAAGAGTGGTTTTGCCATGATCAACATGGGCAATGATGGCAATATTGCGAAGTTTGGAGGTCACGATCGGATACCAGAGGTAAAGCGGTGGCGCATTATACGGCAGGAAGCGGCTCGACAGGGGCTTAAGTTGGGGTTGCCGAGCAGCTGAGCGGCAGGCGTATTTCCCGGATCAGCCTGTTCAGCCTGGCAACGGCCAGGAACGGGGTCGTGTTTTCATTTGCCAGTCACCTTAGTACAAGTGCAGCGAGAGGTTTCCCATGCAGGGTCGGTTTGCGCTATGTATGCGCCGCTGCAGTGCGCCTCGGTGCTCGGGCGACTTGTCGCGAATGGCGGTGTGATTTTTCCTGTAAGCGTCCGGCCTGGATGCGTCGGAGATTACTCGGCTTGGATCAGTTTATTGATGAGCGTGACCATCGAGGGTGCATCCATTTTTCGCCCACCCAGTGCGGAGTAGACAATTTGGCCCTGTTTGTCGACTAGATACGATGCGGGCAGGCCCATGACCTTCCAATCATGCATTGCTGTATATTGGGGATCAACCAGGATCGGGAATTCCAGGGGTATTGCCAACGAGCGGGTGTATTCGAGCACAGTTTTTATGTCCTCTCCGTTATTCACCGCGAGCACCTCAAACTGATCACCGTTCAATTGGGACCAGAGGCGCTGAATGGAAGGCATTTCTTCACGACAGGGGGGGCACCAGGTGGCCCAGAAATTGATCAAAATGACTTTTTTGCCCAGCAGATCGGCCAAGGAAATGGTTCGACCATCAAGATTCTTCAGCGCTAGAGAAGGCGCCTCCCGGGGTGGAATCACCGGAGCGAGCTCAGTCGAGGCAGCTTGGCTCAAAGGACTTAGCACCAACAGTTGCAGAAAGATGGTAAAAAGTAAAAAGGATTTTACGGTGACAGATGTAACAGTGGACCGGTCGCTCATTGGATAACACGCTCCTGGGCAGGTTCATTGATGGAATACGGTGCAGATGGTCTGCTCATTCGGACCTTGGTGAAAACCAGTAGTTCCCCGTAGCCGTGGATTTTGTGATGATGCTCGCATTTTTTAGCGTACCGGTTGCCCCGGTACCATGCAACACGAGCTCATTTTCTGGATCAAGGGAGCGGTTGGCCATGGTTTCGACAGCGTTCATCGATACAACCTTGCCGGGTCTTGTAGAACCAGGACCCGGTGCCGACAACCCATCAGTACAGTTGGTAACGCCATACCAGCACATGCGCGGGCTGAATTTGGCCAAAATAGACATTTTCTCGAAAATCACGGGCCTGTTTCGGTGGCACTTTGGTAAAAATGCTGATATTTTTTTCACCAATAATGAGGCAATCAGCGCTGTCGGTCTCCTGCGGGCAATCCAGTGCCTGGACCAATACCGAAAACTCTCGCAATGACTTGTCAGACAGATTGCGAATTCTGCCGGCGAGATAATAGCTGTCACCGTAGGCTGTAGTCATATGCAGATTATCAAGAGCCAGTTGCTCTGCGGCAATGATGCCGCTGTTCTCTGCACTGTCGGTGATGCGGTAGACAATAATTCCAGCAACCAGCAATACGCCCAACAGGCCAAAGGCAACACGCGGGTAGTGCAGGGACATCGCGATCAATATGATCGCAACGATGAGAATGGCAATCCAGGTCATTGAGGTCTGCGTTGATCAGTTGTTGTATGATATGCAGGATAGTAGACCACAACCAGTGAATAGACAATGCTCGAAACAGGAATAGAGATTCCCGCACAAATCTCGAATGAAATCAGTGCGGCGGCGGCGCTTGCGAGATCGGCCAGATCGGCCAGTCTGAGCAATCGTGAGCAGCACCAGCGGGGCAAAGCCATCCAGGCCATGCTGACCCAGCAGAATGCGGTATTGGTGGCACATTATTATGTGGACCCGCAGTTGCAGGAGTTGGCCGAGGTCAGCGGTGGCAAGGTGGCTGATTCTCTGGAGATGGCCCGTTTCGGTTTTGAGCACCCGGCGACCACCGTGGTCGTCGCCGGGGTTCGTTTTATGGGAGAGACAGCAAAGATTTTAAGCCCACAAAAGCGAGTGTTGCTGGTGGAGCCGGAGGCGACCTGCTCATTGGATCTCAGCTGTCCCGAAGATCGCTTCAGTGCCTTTTGCGATGCACATCCGGATCGAACCGTGGTGGTTTATGCCAATACCAGCGCAGCGGTAAAAGCCCGGGCCGACTGGGTGGTGACCTCCTCGATAGCGGTTGATCTGGTACGCGAACTGGCTTCCCGGGGAGAGCCAATAATCTGGGCGCCGGATCGCTTTCTCGGTGACTACGTGCGTCGTGAAACCGCAGCTGATATGCTGCTTTGGCAGGGCTCATGTGTGGTGCATGAGGAATTCAAGGCAGAGACCTTGCAGAATCTGCAGCTGCATTATCCTCAGTCCAAGGTGTTGGTGCATCCGGAATCACCTGCCGCGGTGATCGCATTGGCCGATGTGGTCGGCTCTACCAGCCAATTGATCGCGGCAGCCCGCACGCTGGATGCGCCGATGTATATCGTGGCCACCGAGGAAGGTATATTTTACAAAATGCAACAGGCCGTGCCGGGCAAAAAACTGGTCCCAGCACCGACCGCGGGCGAAGGCGCGACTTGTGAAAGCTGTGCCCAATGTCCCTGGATGAAAATGAACAGTCTGGTCCGACTGGAGCGGGCGTTGCAGCAAGGTACAGGTGAAGTGCAGGTCCCCGAGCGGATCCAGCTACGGGCCGTACAGCCAATTCAGCGTATGCTGGAGTTTGCCCGCAGCCGTTGAGGTCATGACCTTTTCCAGAAAACGAATCGAGAGTCGGCCCGTCGAGAGCCGACTCGTCGTGGCCATTTCATCGCGGGCCTTGTTTGATTTGGAACAAAGCCACCGATTGTTTACAGAACAGGGTATCGATGCCTATTGTCGATATCAGATCGAGCATGAAAATGAACTGCTGGAGCCCGGGGTGGCTTTCCCGCTGGTTTGCAAGCTGTTGGGGCTAAATACACGCAGTCAGCATAAAACTCGGGTTGAAGTGGTCTTGATCTCACGCAATAGCGCCGATACTGGTTTGCGAATATTTCATTCAATACAACACTATAAACTGGATATCTCGCGTGCAGCATTCACCAGTGGCATTTCGCCCTATCGATATGTAGAACCCTTTCAGGCCCAGCTGTTTTTGTCTGCCGATCCCGAGGATGTGCGGCAGGCTTTGGATGACGGGTTTGCTGCCGCCACCATTTTACCGGGTCATGCAAGCACCCGGCAGCAACGCAGTGATGTGCAATTGCGTATCGCCTTTGATGGTGATGCAGTGTTATTTGCCGATGATGCCGAGCGGGTTTACAAGCAACAAGGTTTGCAAGCATTTGTGGATGCGGAAAGAGCCGCAGCGGATCAACCTTTGCCCGGTGGGCCATTCAAAGGGGTGTTGCAGGCATTGCAAGCCTTGCAGGCAGAATATTCAGGCGAACTTTCTCCACTTCGCACTGCACTGGTGACATCCAGAGCGGCTCCTGCGCATGAGCGTGCGGTCAAGACCCTGCGTGCCTGGAAAATCCGAATTGATGAAGTGCTCTTTCTCGGGGGTCTGGACAAAGGGGAATTCTTGCGGACCTTTGGGGCCGACATATTTTTTGATGACCAGTCAAAAATTTGTGATCAGGCTAGCCAGCATGTGCCGACAGGCCATGTGCCGAGCGGGATTGCCAACCCGTTAGACAAATAATGCCTGGACCCGGGAACCCAAGCCCCGTTATTGCTGTCTTTGTAAGCGTAAATTGTTGCTTCGCCACGTCCATCGTGACGGTAGCCAAAAGCCTGTTCCCGGGCAGGCCAATAGACGATGAGGTAATCAGTACGAAGCAGTCGATATCAGTGCGTGATTTGCAGGAGGCCTGGCTGTTGCTCAGGGTTGCCCGGGTCTCCCGGGTTGCTTCATCATGGACTGAGACTGACGCT
>CAYQAP010000004.1:59360-84441 GCA_964415515.1 uncultured Gammaproteobacteria bacterium
CTTGATCTTTCCCTGCCCGAACCCCATATCGGCTGGAGTGGGCCCGACATTCAGCAGTGATTTTTTTCGGATGCTACAGTGCATAGCAGATGAGAGCTGACTGCGCTAAAAACAGGAATATTTTTTAACAGGAGATTGTAAAAAATGAACGTCAAGATCTTATCCAGTGCTTTGCCGCTGCTATTGGCACTGACGACTTCTACCGGCTGGTTTGTTTTGCCCCTTGCGCAAGCAGCAGTTACCGCACCAGTTGTGGCTCAGCCCATGCCTTCTCTGGCGCCGATGTTGCAACAAGTGATGCCCGCTGTGGTCAATGTCTCAACCCGCGGTACGGTTGACATCAAACAGAACCCGATGTTGCGGGATCCATTTTTCCGACGCTTTTTCAATGCGCCGAATCAGCCGTTGAAAAGAAAAACCCAGAGTCTGGGTTCAGGGGTCATTATCGACGCAGCAAAAGGCTATGTCATTACCAACAATCATGTTATTGATAAAGCGGATGAAATCACCATCAGGCTTAGCGATGGCCGCAAGCTGACGGCCAAATTAATCGGTACTGATGCCGCTTCCGATATCGCGATCCTGCAGATTCCCAGCAAGGGTCTGCGTGCTTTGAAAACCGGCGATTCCGATGCATTGCGGGTCGGTGATTATGTGGTTGCCATTGGCAACCCGTTCGGGTTGGATCAAACGGCGACTTCAGGCATTGTCAGTGCCAAGGGACGCAATGGTTTGGGCATTGAAGGCTATGAGGATTTTATCCAGACCGATGCTTCGATCAATCCCGGTAATTCAGGAGGTGCCCTGGTCAATCTGCGGGGTGAACTGGTTGGTTTAAATACAGCCATTCTCGCTCCCAGTGGTGGCAATGTGGGTATTGGATTTGCCATTCCGATCAATATGATCAAAAAGATTGTTGATCAGATTATTGACCATGGCAGTGTCAGTCGAGGTCGTCTCGGGGTTTATATTCAGGATCTAACCCCTGAGCTTGCCGATGTACTGAAACTTACAATCACCAAGGGTGCAGTGATCACTCAGGTTATTCCGGAAACTGCTGCGGCACAAGCCGGGCTCAAACAGGGTGATGTGGTCATCGCAATGAATGACCGCCCGATTACCAGTTCTTCGGCTTTGCGAAACAGTGTTGGACTGATTCCCGTGGGGGATACCGTGCAGTTGAAAATCATCCGCGATGGTGCCGAAAAAACCCTGTCTGCCACTATTAAAAAGGCCGAGGTTGATAAGGACCAGGGCATGGGTTTCAGTGAACGGTTGTCCGGGGCCAGTTTTTCCACCCTCGAAGGGGCTTTACCGGATGGACGGGAAGGTGGTGTGCGTGTCGTCGAAGTTAAATCAGGAAGCCCTGCGGAACGTGTTGGATTGCGCAAGAATGACATTATCGTCACGGTTAATCGACAACGTGTGCGCCGCCTTAACGATATGCGCCAAGTCTTGAAAGGCTATCAGGGCGCCATTTTGTTCAATATATTGCGTGGTAACGGGGCGCTATTCTTGGTGATTCGTTAGCCTGGTAGCATCGGTTAAACCTGAAAACGGGCAGCCTGAGCTGCCCGTTTTTTTTATGCCGCTACCCGGTGCTGTTTTCTCCGGTCAAATAGAGTACAGTTCGAGTCATCATGAATCAGTTGAGGAGGTTTCGAATAATGCCGGACTATCAGATTGCCCCTTCCATCCTGTCAGCAAATTTTGCCCACCTGGGTACGGAGGTGGAAAATGTACTTGCCTCAGGTGCCGGGATTGTGCACTTTGATGTGATGGATAATCATTATGTGCCCAACCTCACGATTGGACCACTGATCTGTCAAGCCCTGCGTAACGATGGCATTACGGCGCCGATCGATGTGCATCTGATGGTTAAGCCGGTGGATCGGATTATTCCCGACTTCGCCAAGGCTGGCGCTTCTTATATCACCTTCCATCCGGAGGCCAGTGAACATGTTGATCGATCACTGCAACTGATCCAGGAGTGTGGTTGCAAGGCTGGGCTGGTTTTTAACCCGGCAACGCCACTGGATTATCTTCGTTATGCCATTGAAAAGGTCGACATGGTGCTGCTGATGTCGGTCAATCCGGGTTTCGGAGGCCAGAAGTTTATTCCTTATGTACTGGACAAGCTGCGCGAGGCCCGCTCGATTATTGATGCCAGCGGTCGTGCGATTCGCCTGGAGATTGATGGCGGTGTCAAGGTGGACAATATCCAGGCGATTGCCGAAGCCGGTGCGGACACCTTTGTTGCCGGTTCTGCAGTTTTTGGGGCCGCGAACGCTGCGGATCCGCATCGCTATGATTCGGTGATTGCAAAGATGTTGAGTGCCTTGTCCAGGGTCGCGCCCTGAATACAGCGACCACAGAACCTGTGGGAGCGATGCCTGTAATCGGTGAATCTCCTGCTGCAGAGCAGGCCGTAGAATTGATTATTTTTGATCTTGATGGGACCTTGGTTGATTCCGTTCCGGATCTTGCGCTGGCGGTTAACCTGATGCTGGACAGTCTGGGCAGGGCCCAGGTGCCCGAGCAGGCGGTTCGACAATGGGTAGGAAATGGGGCCCTGCGCCTGCTCAAACGTGCCCTGACGGGAACCATGGAGGGTGCACCAGATGCACGGTTGCTGGAACGGGCCAATGAGGTTTTTTTTGCAGCCTACAGTGAGCATCTCTGTGATCGAAGCTGCCTTTACCCCGGGGTTGGCGAAGTATTGCTGCAACTGCAGGCCGCCGGCTACCGGATGGCTTGTGTAACCAACAAACCGGCTGCATTCACGCTGCCACTGCTGGAGGCGTTGTCCATTGACAGCTATTTCGAAAAAGTGGTTAGTGGCGATTCTCTGCCGGTAAAAAAGCCAGATCCGGGGCCATTGCTGGCAGTGCTCGAAGCGCTGGGGGTGACGCCCGAGCGTGCTGTAATGGTGGGTGACTCGATCAGTGACTATAAAGCAGCGCGAGCCTGCAGCATGGCGGTGATGCTGGTGACGTACGGCTACCACCAAGGGGTAGATTTTCAGTCACTGATCGTGGATGCCTTGTTCGATGATTTTTCGGCACTGCCCATGCGGCTTGGAGCTCATTCAAGAATCTGAAACCCACGCAAAAAATGGACTGTGGTCTGCCCCCGGGGATTGTCGTACAGGACGTTATGCATATTCCCCTGGTATGGAAGATTCTCTCAACGCAGTTTCCCTGTGCTGCAAAGCCGGTTCTTGGACAGGCTTATCGAGCTCGTGACATAATCGCGCCATTCTTTTTACTATCTTGCTGTGATCATGGAGTCCACAGATGTTCATTACCCAAGCTGATTTTCAGGAGTACGCGAAACAGGGTTTTAATCTGGTTCCGGTGAGTCGGGAAGTTCTGGCCGACCTGGATACTCCTGTCAGCACCTATATGAAACTTGCTGCCGGTCCATACAGCTACCTGTTTGAGTCGGTTCAGGGCGGCGAGAAGTGGGGGCGTTATTCGATTATCGGCTTGTCGGCAAAGGAAATCCTCAAGGTTGTCGATCAAGAAGTTATCATTGAACGTGACGGGGTGGTGATCGAAGAATTCAGCTGCGATGACCCGCTTACAGAAGTTGAGCGATATCAACGGCGTTTTCGGGTGCCCCAGATCGATGGGCTGCCTAAATTTACCGGAGGCCTGGTCGGTTATTTTGGCTACGACACCATCCGTTATATCGAACCTCATTTGGGTTTAAGTCACAAGCCCGATCCGCTTGGTTCTCCGGATATATTGCTAATGGTTTCAGATGAAATCATTATCTTTGATAATTTAAGCGGACGCTTGCATGTGATTGTTCATGTTAATCCTCAGCTGAAAAATGCCTATGAACAGGCCCTGGGGCGAGTCGACGAATTGGTGCAACGCCTAGCGGAGGTGGTTCGGCCACCCGCTGTTGATGCGGCAGCTCCAGCCGCTACAGAGGAGAGTTTTGAAGCGGGTTTTGAGCGTCAGGAATTTGAACAGGCGGTAGAGAAATGCCGGCAATACATCTACAACGGGGATATTTTTCAGGTGGTTTTGTCGCAGCGCCTGTCGATACCATATACTGCTTCACCGCTGAATTTGTATCGGGCTCTGCGTACCGTGAACCCATCACCCTATATGTATTTTCTCGATCTCGATGGCCTGTATATTGTCGGTTCCTCGCCGGAAATTCTGGTGCGACTGGAAGATGGGCAGGTGACGGTACGGCCGATTGCAGGAACTCGCCCGCGGGGTCAGAATGAAGCAGAGGATCAGCAGCTGGAACAGGAACTGATGTCTGATCCCAAAGAACTGGCAGAGCACTTGATGCTAGTTGATCTGGGCCGAAATGATGTCGGGCGGGTCGCTGCTACCGGCACTGTGCGCTTGACCGAGAAAATGATTATTGAACGCTATTCGCATGTTATGCATATTGTTTCCAACGTAACGGGTCAACTGGAGCCGGGGCGCAATGCCATTGATGTACTGCGGGCCTCGTTTCCCGCCGGTACGGTCAGTGGCGCACCGAAGGTCAGGGCGATGGAGATTATCGATGAATTGGAGCCGGTCAAACGGGGGATTTATTCCGGGGCTGTGGGATACATTGGCTGGAATGGCAATATGGACACCGCTATTGCCATTCGAACCGCGGTGATCCAGGACCATGTTTTGCATATTCAAGCCGGCGCCGGTATTGTTGCAGACTCGGTCCCGGCCAATGAATGGAAGGAAACCTTGAGCAAGGGTAAAGTGGTTTTTCGGGCGGTAGAAATGGCCAACGCCGGTCTGGTTAGCGGTGATCTCGATGTTTGACCCAAGCACAGAAACAGGGATTTTCGACCGCAGCTTGGTATGGCCTGGGGTGTCTTAGCATGATATTGATGATCGATAATTATGATTCGTTTACCTACAATCTGGTTCAATACCTGGGGGAACTGCGCCAGAGTGTGCATGTGTTTCGCAATGATCGGATTACAACCCGCGAAATCAGAGAGTTGCATCCGGATGGTATTGTGATTTCTCCAGGCCCATGCACGCCCAACGAGGCGGGTATTTCTCTTGAAGTGGTGCACTCTTTCGCTGGTTGGACACCGATTCTGGGTGTCTGTCTGGGTCATCAGGTTATCTGCCAGGCTTATGGCGGGCGGATAGTGCATGCGGATCGGTTGATGCATGGGAAAACATCGTTCATTCATCACCAGCAGCAGGGTGTATTTGCCGAATTGCCCAGCCCGTTCCAGGCCACGCGTTACCATTCACTGGTGGCAGAAAGGGCCAGTCTGCCAGATTCCCTGGAAATTACTGCCTGGACTGAACAAGAGGAGATCATGGCTGTGCAACATCTGCAGCACGCTGTTTATGGCCTGCAGTTTCACCCTGAATCCATACTGACGCAGCATGGCCATGCCTTGCTGGCTAACTTTCTGCATTCCACTGTGACCCCATCGGAAGCTGTGGAAACACATCAAACTGACAACTGAACCGGGAACAACATGGAAATCAAACAGGCGATCAAACGGGTCACTGAGCGGCGAGACCTCAGTAGTGAGGAGATGCGCACGGTCATGACTGCAATAATGGGCGGTGCAGTCACCCCGGCTCAGATTGGCGGTTTTCTGGTGGGTTTACGGATGAAAGGAGAAACCGCAGACGAGGTTGCGGCAGCCGCTGATGTAATGCGGGAGATGGCGACCCCGGTTGAGACCGGAGACTTGTCAGTGGTCGATATTGTCGGAACTGGCGGAGATGGGCTGCGCACCTTCAATATCTCGACCGCATGCTGTTTTGTGGTTGCAGCAGCAGGAGGTTATGTGGCCAAACATGGCAACCGCTCGGTTTCTTCGAGTTCCGGTGCGGCCGATGTGCTGGAAAAAGCCGGTTTGCGACTGGACTTGTCACCGCCCCAGATCAGTCGTTGCATTCAGGAGATTGGGGTCGGTTTTATGTTTGCGCCGGCTCATCATGCGGCCATGAAATATGCTATTGGACCACGCCGGGAACTGGCGATCCGCACACTCTTTAATGTGCTTGGACCGCTGACCAATCCGGCCAAAGCGAGACGACAGTTGTTGGGGGTGTATGACCCGCACTGGGTGGAGCCGCTGGCTGCGGCGCTGCGGCAACTGGGCAGTGAACATGCCATGGTGGTGCATGCACATGACGGAATGGATGAAATCAGTATTGGCAGCACCACGAATGTGGCAGAATTACGAAATGGTAAAATTTCGGTCTACCATATCTGTCCTGAAGATTTTGGTTTGGTCAGGGCGGATTGTGCCGAGTTGGTCGTCGAGAATGCTGAACAGAGTTTGCATCTATTGCAGGCCGTGTTGGGCGGAACACCCGGACCGGCCGCAGATATTGTCGCGCTCAATGCCGGTGCGGCTCTTTATGTCGGTGGCCTGGCGGAAAACTTGTCCGGGGCGGTGAGCAAAGCCCAGACTATTTTGGCTTGCGGGTCGGCCCTGCAACGCCTGCAGCAATTGATCGCATTTTCGCAAACCGTCTTAGGGTAGGGGCGCTATGGTAGAACCGTTACCCGATGTTTTGCTGCGTATTCAGCGGCACAAGCTACAGGAAATCGAGGCGGCAAAACAGCGGTTGCCTCTGCGTATATTGCAACAACAATGTGCGACGGCACCTCCGTTGCGGGATTTTGCAGCGGCTCTGCGCACTTCTTTGCAACAGGGACGAGCGGCAGTGATCGCGGAAATCAAAAAAGCCTCGCCCAGCCAGGGTGTGATCAGGGATGATTTTGATCCCGTAATGATTGCACACAGTTACGCTGCTGCGGGGGCAGCGTGTCTCTCGGTGCTGACGGACCGGCTATTTTTTCAGGGCAGCCCACAATATCTCAAGGCAGCACGGGCCGCTTGTCCATTGCCGGTATTGCGCAAGGACTTCATGCTTGATTCCTACCAGATTCATGAATCACGCGTCATGGGTGCGGACTGCATTCTGTTGATTGTCGCTATGCTCGATGATCAGCAACTGCTGCGGCTGTCGATGCTGGCGCAAGAACTGGGTATGGCTGTACTCGTGGAAGTGCATACGCTGCTGGAATTACAACGGGCCATGCAGATCAAGCCACGGTTGATCGGGATTAATAACCGCAACTTGCATACGTTCGAAACCCGGCTTGAGACCACCGAAAATTTGTATACGGCTGTGCCGGAAACGGTTTTGACAGTGACGGAAAGTGGCATACATCATATCCAGGATGTGCTCAGAATGCAGAAGCTGGGGGTGCACTGCTTTCTGGTGGGAGAAGTGCTGATGCGTGCTCAGAATCCGGGCCAGGCCTATACCCACTTGTTTGCATCTGCGTCGGCGAGCACATATTCTACCCGCAACAATAGAATCAATCGGGAAAATCAATCAGGCAAGATGAGTTAGGCAAGGTGGGCAAGGTATGAAAGCAACGGTCAAATGGCGTGACGGGGTTTGTTTTGCGGGGCAGACGGACAGCGGCCACCTGTTATTGATGGATGGAGCGCCTGAACAGGGTGGGCAGAACCATGGCCCACGGCCGATGGAAATGCTGTTGCTGGGATTGGGGGGTTGTTCAGCCTTTGATGTGGTTACCATTTTGCGTCGTGGCCGCCAGCAGATCAGTGATTGCCAGGTCGAGATTACGGCGCAGCGTGCCACCGATGATCCCAGGGTATTTACTGCCATAGCGCTTCATTATCGGCTATCCGGGTCTGCACTCAGCCACAAACGAGTGGCAAAAGCGATTGAACTTTCAGCGAAAAAATATTGTTCAGCCTCGATTATGCTGGCCAAGACTGCCGTCATTCACCATGATTTTGAAATTATCGAAAGCGGAGCTTTGTGAACGACACAGCGCAGGAATTTGCCCAGATCTGTGATGCTTACTACACCAGCTGGTATCGATTTCATCCCCAGGCTGCCGTAGCCATTGGCGTTTATCAATACGCTGGCAGTTTGCCCCCTTATGAGGAGAATGCCCACCACGCCCTGGTGGTGTTGCATGAAGAGTTGTTAACTGCACTTGAGGCCTTGACGCCGTCCGAACTCGACCCGGATCAGTTGCTGGATTATCAGATCCTGCAGGGCGCTGCGTATCTCGAGCGCAAAAACCTGTTGTTACAGGACTGGCGTTACCGACGCCCCCAGGATTACCTACCCATACAGGCGGTGTATCTGTTGCAAATCCGGCAGATTCCCGATGCTGCTAACCAACTTTTGTTGCTGTTGCAGGCAATTCCCGAATACCTGTCCGGTGCCCAGCAGCTGCTGTCTTTGCGGGCTGAGCAGGTTCCGGCAATCTGGGCGGATTTGGCAGTGACTGCAGCAGACAACGGCGCTGATTTTATTGACAGCCTCGCTGCAGTCCAGCAGTGGCAGGAGATCCCGGACCTGGAATATGAACTGCGAGCGGCTTCTTGTGCGGTACGGGAGTTCAGTGCCTTTATCCAACGCGAGATTCACCCTCGTGCACAGGGCCAGTTCGCCTGCGGGCGCGAATATTTCGAAGACCTGTTGCGTTTTCGACACAAGCTGCCCGTTTCAGTGGATGATCTTTACGCCTTCGGTGAGCAGTTGTTTCAACAGACCCGGCAGGAGTTGCTGGCTGTCGAGTCAACATTGCGGGCGGCAGGAGAGCGGGCTGCATTGCCCCAGAGTTTGTTGGCAGCACACTCGCAACCAGCGAACTTGGTGGGTGCGTACCAACAGGCCATGAGCGAGGCCAGGGTCTGGCTGCAGCAACATCGACTCGTCACCATGCCGGAAACCGAAAATCTGCTGGTTATCGAGACTCCGGAATTTCTGCGCCACCGGATTCCGTTTGCCGCCTATCAGGAGCCAGCTCCGGACGATCCGGCGCAGCAGGGTTATTATTATGTGACCCCGGCAAGTGAACACGAGTCGCTACCAGAGCACGATAGCGTCATCTTGCGCCATACCAGCGTACATGAGGCTTATCCGGGTCATCATTTGCAGTTCGTAACGGCCAATATGCGCCCCGCTTCGCGCACTCCGGTGCGGCTGTTGAATGCCTCTGCTACATTGTACGAGGGCTGGGCCTTATACAGTGAGATGTTGATGGTAGAACAGGGTTTTCTCCATCAACCGTGGTCACGCTATGTGTTATTGCGGGATCGGCTGTGGCGAGCCTTGCGCGTGTTGATTGATATCGACCTGCAGGTCAACCAGTTGTCCGTTGAAGCGGCTGCCCAGCGCCTGGTGGATGAACTGGGTTTCTCTCTGGAGCAAGCCCGGGGTGAGGTTGCATGGTACACTGAGTCACCGTCTGTGCCGATGAGTTATGCCACAGGCTGGGCCATGATCTGCGCGCTTCGGACTCATCAGCAACAGCAACAGGACTTTGATCTAAGCCAATTCCATGATCGGTTGCTCGCTTGCGGCTCGGTGGCACTGTTCGCAGTTATCCAGCGCGTTTTTGGTGTCGATGTGGCGCAGCATATCGTGAATGAGTTATTCAGGAACTCCGTGAAGGTGACATGATAAGAGACTGGTTTAAAAAGAATTTTGCCGATCCACAAGTCGTCTATCTGGCAGTAGGCCTGTTGCTGATATTCGGTGGCATATTTTGGTTTGGAAAAACCTTGGCCCCGTTTCTAACCTCGGTTGTGATAGCTTACCTCCTCAATGGGCTGGTGGATCCTATCATCCGCTTGAGATGCCCTAGATTGGTTGCGACCTTGCTGGTCTACATGCTTTTTGTGCTGTGCTTGCTGCTGATCTTTTTTGCGTTGATTCCGATGCTGTCAAAGCAGGCCAGTCAGCTGGTGCAGCAGCTGCCATCGATTATCGGGGAAGGGCAAAAGACCTTGATGCAATTGCCACAGCAGTATCCGGATTTCATTTCCAGCCTCCAGGTGCAGGAACTGATCAGCATGATTCAGTTGCAGCTGGGCCAACTGGGCCAGCAAGTGGTATCCCTGTCGCTATCCTCTGTCGTTGGCCTGATCAGTATTCTGATCTATGTCATTCTGGTGCCGATGATGGTGTTTTTTCTGATGAAGGATCGAACCCGCATTACCCGCTGGGTGGCGGATTGCCTGCCCAGTGAAAATGCGCTTGCCAAACAGGTTTGGAAACAGGTGGATATCCAGATCGGTAACTATGTTCGAGGAAAATTCTGGGAAGTGCTGATTGTTTGGTGGGCAGACTATGTGGCCTTTCGCGTGATGGGGCTGCCTTATGCCATGTTGCTCAGTGTGCTGGTGGGTCTGTCCGTGCTCGTGCCCTATGTCGGTGCCGCCGTGGTCACCGTACCGGTGATTGCCGTGGCCTGGCATACCTGGGGCTGGAGCCCGGATATGATTTACCTGGTGTCGGTCTATCTGGTTATTCAGGCCCTAGACGGGACCGTGTTAGTGCCACTGCTGTTCTCTGAGGTGGTGAATCTGCATCCGGTGGCGATCATGGTGGCGGTGCTGTTCTTTGGTGGCGTATGGGGGGTGTTGGGGGTGTTCTTTGCGATTCCATTGGCGACCCTGGTGCAAGCCGTGATGGTGGCGTGGCCCAGAGCAGGTAGGGTCAAAACGGACATTGTCAGCCCGTCCTGATTCCTGCGGTACTGAATTACGGAGTCTTAGCTGGCAGGTTGATTCGGGATTTGATCGAATTCCAGCTGTGCTTGACTGGCTTGCAAGGTGAGCCAGTTCTTGAACGATTGTATTTCCACCCTAGACAAGCGGCTAAAAGTACAGACGAAGTAGTAGCAGACATCGGAACGGCTGACCACATAATCAAACAGGCTGATAAGCCGGCCACTTTTTAATTCCTCTATGGCATGTGCGCTGCGTGCCAGCGCGATGCCTTGATGTTCAAGTGCAGCTTGAATTGCCATACTGGTTTCGGGAAACTTCGTGCCTTTGGGCATTTTGCGCAATTCAACCCCAGCATCCAGAAACCAGTCGCGCCATCGCGGACAGATGTCATAGGAAGTGCGCCTGAGCAAGTGATGCTGGATCAGGTCTGCGGGTTGTCGGGGCATCCCATGTTGCTGTGCATATTCGGGGCTGCAGACCGGAAATACCCGTTCACTCAGTAATTTTTCACTGTACAGCTCGGGCCAGTTGCCGTAGCCCAGGCGGATCCCGACATCGGCTTTTTCCAGGCTGAAATCTGCCAGCTCGTCACTGGTGGAAATCCAGATTTCAGTATCAGGAAACTCTCGGTTAAACTGACCCAGTCGTGGAACCAGCCATTTATTGGCAAAGGACTGCAGTGTGGTTACCCGCAGTGGTTTGCTGGGTGTGACATCGTGCAGTTCTTCCAGGGCGGATTTAGTACGCCGCAAAAAATCACGAATAATGGGTACCAGGGCTTGCCCCTGCTCGGTGAGTTGCAGGCCACGACCTCGGCGCTCGAACAGTTTGACTTCCCACAAGGTCTCAATATGACGGATTTGATGACTGATCGCACTTTGTGTGACATGTAGCTCATGCGCAGCACGCGTATAGCTGAGATGGCGGGCAGTGGATTCCAAGGCCCTTAGGGCAGACATCGGTGGGTAATGAATGGTCATACGATCCCGCTTCGGCTTGGGTCGGGTGGTGGATCTGGGCCGCTAGCAAAAGACCCAACTTGTTACAGAAATACTAACACAGTGGCTTATCGTGACATGGTAGTTTTTGTTCTCTCTTTATTGTAAGCACCACTAAATATCCACTCTTGTTCTTTTTTACACAGTTTAGAGTACGCTAAGTTCAGATTCTGCGCAGCAGGTTATTACTTTTTTGAGATGATGGTACGGGTGATCAGACCTGCGACCAGGATGGCATAGGCCAAGGCAAAAAATAGTGGGAGGCCATGAGGCCCTAACCAGGCCATAGACCAGCCGCCCATGACTGAGCCGAACAAGGCCCCGATACCCCACATCACGGCAAATGTAGAAGACCCGGTAATTAGCTCCTGGCCACTGAAGCGGTCACCCAAATCAGCCAAGGCTACCGTATATATACCGAACCCGGCTGCTCCGAGCATGGTAACCACCGGCCACATCCAGGGCGTTGTCATCACCAACGGTAATATCACGAAGAGCAACACGGTAATCAGGGCACATGCGCCAAGGACCAGGCGTTTCGAATACCTGTCGGCCAACCAGCCAATCGGAAGTTGCAGAACAATATTACCGGCAATAAGTGCGGTCAGAAAGAGTGTAGCGGTGGTCAGGTCAAGCCCTGTCTTTAAACCGTAGACCGGAAACAATGACAGGGTTGCGGCATCAAATACCGCAAAAACAACCACTGCAGCCAATATGACGGGGGCTTTGGGTATGAAGGAGATAATGCTGGAGGCCGCAGTTTCCTGAACTTGCGTCGCTATATCATCCTTGATCATGATCAGTGGAACAACCCCCAGCAAAATTACCATGGCACCGATTACAAAAGGGATCCAGCCCTCGATGCCAATCCAGCCGAGTAAGGCTGGTCCCGCGGCAAAACTGGCAGAGGAGACACTGCCATAGATAGCGACAATTTTGCCTCGATGTTGCGCGTCTGCATAACACACGATCCAGGCTTCGCTCAAAACAAACAATGTGGAAACAGACATGCCCTGCAGCAAGCGGATGATGAACCATGCCTCCAGAGAATCGAACATCTTATAGGCCAGGAACAGCAGTGCCGTACACAGGGCAGCTATGATGGCCACATTACGCGAACCAAACCGTTTCACCAACACCGGCAGTACGGGAGAAAAAAGCAATATACCGATCGGCATCATGGCTGCGTTCACACCAATCATATTGGTAGAAACACCATCGGCTTCCAGTAGCAGCGATAACAGGGGATAGGTCATGCCAATCGCAAAACCAAATACTGTGATCGCGGTACAGGCAGCTACCAGGTTACGCCATTTCATCACGGTGCAGATCCATTGTTTGATTCCCCCTTGGACAAGCCATTTCTTGGCAAACTTTCCTGAGTCAATCTCTCAGCAACGCCTTGATTTCTCACTTTTTCGCTCGCCTGAACGATTCAAGCACCTAAATAAACCGCTGTGTTATTGCATCAAGGGATCAAGTTGCAGGAAATTCTGCATCGGTTGCATCATTCTCTGTTGATCAGCAGGAAGCACCCCGTCGACTTCAGGAAAGAGATTCAGTACGTGATCATTTTTTACCGTACTGTTGATATCGTCTAACTCTTGCAGGAACAGGAGCAGTTCACTGGCGGTATCAACCTCTCCCATTTTATTGAAAATACCCTTTTTCCACTGTTTAGAGAGAGGTGCCGTGACAGGCATGGCCAATGTTCGCAAACGAATAAAATCCGGATTAATCTGATTCAGTGGATCGGTAGTTTTCAGCGCGGTTTCCCGCGATAAAGCTTTTCCTCCAAGTCCGGGTATGACGTATTCAGATAGCTCGATTTCAGCTTTTCTCACTTTTTTCCCGGCCACTATCTGGCTTGCTTTATCGACATCTTTATCTACCCTCTTCAGCACCTTGTCCGCTCCGGATTCCATGCCGATATGGGTCCTGTTCAGACCGGCATTGGCCATACGGCTCAGATTTTCATTACATATTTTGACAATGGTACGGGAGCGCGCGTATGAGGTGATTCGCTTCACCGTAGGGAAAGCTTCTTTTAGATGAAGTAATATACGGATAATATCGTCTGGTGTAATGATCAGGCTATTGGCATCCTGGATGAAAATCGATTCCATGTCGTTAGTAACAAAATCAAACGCTGCATGGAGAGCCTGGGTATCTCCCTCTCCTCCATTCGGTGAGTGATGGTAAAGCACGCCTCGGGAAATGGTGCCTCCAGAAGCGGCCGCTGCTTCAAATGCATCCACATAAAAACGAACTGTATCGATGTCATTTAACACATGCTCTACAGGCCGAAGACCAAACTTGACGCCCTTATACAAAGCACAAAAACTGCAGCGGTTCCATGAACAGTTACAGATGACCCTGATCAGTAAGCTCTCTGCTTCGCTGGGAGGACGTATCGGCCCTTGTTCAAAACCACAGTATGACTCAGTTATTCTCATCGTTTCTTGCCTTTTAGGGCCGAAGTTTAGCAGCGCCTTTGTACAGAAAATACATGGAGTCACTCTGTTACAGCGGCAAAGTAAGGTACCTTTCCGGTGGAGATTCGACGTTCACAGGCAAAAGTGAAACCACGGCTCAACACACGGTTAACCCAACCCTTGGGAATCACCGATATATACCACCAACTGACGGGAAAGAAAAAGGAGAGGGCGTCGGCCTTCGTCCCGTAATGTGGGTGTAAAGGAGCTTTTCGTTGGGGTGCTTGAGTCTCCACCAGTGCTTTCATCACAGTACATCCTTACTAGGATAGAAATTGAAGCCATGGCAGTTATTCCGTAAACAGCGACGGAGTGGTCCTGCAAATACGGGGTAGCTTACTTGTCAGGATGTTAGAATTGCTGTCTAATGATAGCAGCAGACACATGGTTTGCAATCTTGTTTGTTCCCAGTGCCAGATTAGAACATAATATGGCATCCACCATATATTTAACAATCGATCCTCGGATGTTGTTCTGATCACACCCTGTGGTGTTGCCTTGATTTTCAATTAAATTTTGTTGTACTGAAAAAAGTTGACCTGTCGAAACCCAGAATCCATCATCGCAGAATTCAGAAACGTATGACTCCACAAAGATGGGCTGTGGTGCACAGAAGAAAGGATTATTTGAGCCACCATGTTCATTAATTTAGATGCTCTACAATTAGCAATCAGAAGGTGATGGATCGAAGTATGTTCAGCAACCCTTGTAACCCCCTACCATCGATTGCCAATGCAAAATATCGCTATCTTGGGTAGTGGAATCACCGGGGTTGTGCTTGCAAACAGGCTGGTCAGGCAAGGGCATCAGGTTGAGATTATTGAGGCTAACGATAAGATCGGGGGCAACCAAAAGTCGCGTAATATCGGTGCCTTTACGTTTGATATCGGCACCTTCATATTCCCATCATTCTCACCATTTTTTGTTGACTTTCCGGAACTATGGGAGTTGTATCACCCCATTGAATATTGCCCGGCCAGGATTACTCCGAAAGGTAACGTCCACACTTATCCATTCGATCCTCTTGCTTATTTTTCCGAGCAGGGTCTAACAGGATCAGCCAGGTCGGTCTTTGACATGCTCGTAGGCAAACTACTGAATATTCGCAGAAGAGACGTGCCTGAGTTTGCGAAATACTACCTCGGCCGCCGTATTTACGAGGAAAGTGGATTACGTAATTATATTGAACGCCTGTTTGGTCTGCCGGATCAAGATATTGATATCATTTTTGCCCGCAAACGGATGTACGATATCGAGAATGGGGCGTCGTTTCGTAAAATATTCAAACGCGTGGTATTACGACAAGAGCGGCAAATCCCATTTCAATGGAAAATTCGGCCCAAAAGTGGATTCGAGGTGGTTTTTGATGCACTGCAAGGTTTGCTGAAAAACCTTGGGGTAACGATAACTCTGGGTACGCGGTTGGAGAGAATTGAGGATCAGGGATCATCCTATCGATTGGTTGGTGCGGACTTTGACAAAAAATATGACCGGGTGATCTCCACGATTCCACTGGGTGTACTGGCGCGCTTACTGAACATTCCCGTTGATGACGAGTTCCCAGCATTACGGCTTCTATCTCTTTTTTACAGCCATGAGGGTGATCCTGGTTTTGATAATGGTACTCTTTATAACTTCACAGCAGATGGGTTATGGAAACGAATTACCATGCTCTCTCGTTATTATGGCAAGAGCGAAAATCGTGATTATTTTTCTGTGGAGATAACGCTTAATCAGGCATCCAGACTAAGCGTTGTCGATGTGCAAAAAGATTTTGAAGAACACATCCATAGCAATCGGTTACTGCAAGGTGATTTGATTCTCGAAGGTAGCGAAATAACCAATGATGCCTATCCAGTTTATCGTGTCGGACAGCGGCAGCGAATCAACGCAATGAAACAGCGATTGATGGATACGGGGATCGAGATTGCAGGGCGTCAGGGTCAGTTTGACTATATCCCATCTGCAGCACTGGCAACCCACAAGGCGACTGAATATCTCAAAACAGGACGTTGGAGTGAGTAACCCGAAAAAAAGATGACAAATAAGAAGGGTAGGGGCTCCAGACCATTTTTACATCTTCACTCGCTGTGAAGACGGATCATAAAAGGGTTTGAGTGAAACCTCTGCAGCATACAGCTGATCTGCTACATCGATATTGTAGCGACTGGCCAGCATGTCTTTGCATGTCTCCCCTTCTTTTGCCGGCACGTAGCCCATGCCAATCGCAGCTCCCAGCGTATGGCCATAACCGCCTGAGCTGAGAAAACCCACCACTTCACCATCCCTAACAATGGGCTCATTGTGATACAGCAGTGGTTCGGGATCTTTGAGCTTGAACAGCAACAGTCGTTTGGTGAGTCCCGACTGTTGCTTTGCAAGTACGGCATCGCGTCCGATAAAAGTCCCGAACCTGCCTGCGGTTTTATCCACTTTGACAGCAAAACCCAGCCCGGCTTCCAGTACATGGTCCTCATCGGTAATGTCGTGACCAAAATGACGAAATCCTTTTTCCAGGCGGCAACTGTCCATCACATGCAGCCCAACCAGGCGAGCGCCGTGTTGCTGCCCTGCCGCATACAAGGTTTCAAAAACATGGCAGGCCTGATCGGATGAGACATAGATTTCCCAACCGAGCTCACCGACATAACTGACTCGATGTGCCCGGGCCATACCCATACCAATTTCGATTTCACAGGCCATGCCGAACGGGAAATTTTCATTATCCAGGGGCTGCGGTGTAACTTCCGACAGTACAGCCCGGGCATTGGGTCCCATGACACAAATTACGGCCTCCGCAGCGGTGACATCGATCAGGGTCACGGCCGCATCTTCTGGCAGATGGCGGTTTAACCAGGCCAGGTCGCGTACAATCGTAGCACCGGGAGTCACTAACAAAAAACTGTTTGAGCCCAGCCGGGTTACCGTCAGATCCGCCTCAATCCCACCCCGAGCATTGAGCCACTGGGTATAGACGATACGGCCTAACGGTACATCGATATCATTGGCACAGATCAGCTGCAGAAAATCCAGGGCATCGGCACCATCCACACGAATTTTACCGAATGACGTCATATCGTAAATGCCAACATTCTCACGCAGTGCCCGGTGCTCTTGTTGGGCATAGGCAAACCAGTTCTGTCGTTGCCAGCTGTATTCATAGACTGGCTTATTTCCTTTGGCGAGTTCATTTTCCGGCAAAAACCAGTTGGCTCGTTCCCAACCCACCATTTCACCAAAGCAGGCACCATGTTGCTCTAGCAGGTGATGTAGAGGTGAGCGCCGAATACCGCGCGCACTTTCATATTGCCGGTAGGGGAAGTGATCCGCATAAAGCAAACCCAAGGTTTCGGTAACTCGTGCCGCCAGATAGGTCTTGTTGTTCTGGAAGGGTTGATTACGACGGATGTCTACATCCCAAAGATCACAGGGTGGTACACCGTCTTCCATCCATTGCGCCAAGACCATGCCGGCTCCGCCAGCTGACTGGATGCCGACGGAGTTAAAGCCCGCAGCGACAAAGAAATTCCGTAGATTCGGTGCTTCACCCAGATGATAGCGGTCATCGGCGGTAAAACTTTCTGGCCCGTTAAAAAAGACTTGTATCCCCGCTTCGGCCAGGGCCGGCAAACGATGGATGGCCATTTCCAGCACTGGTTCAAAATGCTCGATATCTTCGGGCAATTGGTCAAAACAAAAATTCTTCGGGATGCCGTCACCACCCCAAGGTTTGGCCACCGGCTCAAAAGCACCGAGCAACAACTTGCCGGCATCTTCCTTATAGTAGGCACATTCATCCGGTACCCGCAAAGTTGGCATATTGCGTGTCAGTTGTGGCATGGGTTCGGTGACAATATAGAAATGCTCAGCCGCGTGTAAGGGTACCTGCACACCGGCCAACAAACCGACATCACGAGACCACATGCCGGCGCAGTTAACGATATACTCGGCAGTAATCGGCCCCTGGTTGGTCTCGACCCCGGTCACTCGACCGTTGGCCTGAAGGATCGCCGTCACCACTACGCCCTCGAACACTGCGGCTCCCTTAAGCTTGGCGCCCTTGGCCAGCGCCAAGGCAATATTGGTTGGATCTCCCTGGCCGTCTTCGGCCAGAAAAACACCACCGACCACCCCCTCAGGATTCAGGAGCGGATAACGCTCCTGAATTTCTGTCACAGACAGTTCATCGATGATTACCTCGAATGCCCGTGCCATGGCCATTCCACGGCGCAACTCTTCCATGCGCTCTTTGGTCAAAGCCAGGGAAATGGAACCGTTACGGCGAAATCCTGTTGCCAGGCCGGTTTCTGCCTCCAGTCGCCCATACAGTTGTTGGGTATATTTCGCCAATCGGGTCATGTTTTGGGTCGCCCGTAGCTGACCGATCAGACCCGCAGCATGCCAGGTCGTACCACAGGTAAGTTGTTTGCGTTCCAGCAGTACAATATCTTTCCAGCCCAAGTGAGCCAGATGGTATGCGACTGAGGTGCCGATGATACCACCGCCGATGATAACGACTCGAGTGTGCGTCGGAATTTGTTTCATGAAATACACTCCTGGCAGGTCCGGAATATCCGATTAAAAATCGGGGGCTACTTTACAGCAAATATCCACGTTGATGGCTGAGATAATTGGTTTCGAGCAGTCAATCTATAGTCTTTTAAATATCGACGTAGGGCGTTATGATCCATCAGCAGGGCAACGGCAACCTCCGACGGTTTCCAACCCGTATCCAGCAAAATGATCGCTTTCACATGATCTGCCTAACGTTTTTCGTTGAGTTGTCGATGGTGAGCTTGCAAATTGTGGAGCTCTTGCTCACTGTGACTGTAATCATTTATGGCTTAATAATGATTATTATCATATGATTATACGGCCTATTTAATGTGCTTCTTAACAGCGTGAGTACATCCTGCCGCATAGCGACTTCATTCAACAAGGTGCTTCACACGGACAATATTTCTGCTACGCTTCACATTTCTTTACTCAACCCATTACCGGGTAAGCTGTGTTCCGATTTGGCTACTCTCGCATGGAATTAATGGAACCCGGGGGAAATGTTCAACAGCAACAAAACAGTGGGTCAAAAAGGAAAATAGGGATTCACGCCGACGGTGGGAAAGCCTGACGAAGCGTCTGGGGATCCAAGGCATTTCCGAGAGAAAAAAAGGCATTGTCAGGACCGTGCTGACCCAAGATGAATCGGTGCAGGGTAAAATCCTGGATTCCTATATTATTTTTCAACCCTTTATCTCACGACTCTTAAGAATATGGATAAACAATATTTCACCGAAATAAGGGCCGGTCTGCGGGACTGTATCACAGCAACAAACCTGCCCTGTGGCACGAAAACTACTGGAAAAGTTCGGGATACCTATGATCTGGGCGATAAACTGCTGATCGTAACCACAGACCGCCAGAGCGCGTTTGACCGTATGTTGGCCACCATTCCTTTCAAAGGGCAGGTCCTGAATCTGACCAGTGCCTGGTGGTTTGAAAAAACCCGTGCTCTGACGGATAATCATATCATCGCGGTGCCCCATCCCAATGTGACAGTCGCTAGGAAATGCCGCGTGCTGCCCATCGAATTTGTGGTCCGGGGCTATATTACTGGTTCCACCAGCACATCCCTGTGGACCGTGTATCATGGCGGCCACCGAAAGTATTGCGGAAATCATTTACCAGAAGGGATGTGTAAAAACCAGCGCCTGGAAAGGCTCTTGTTAACCCCCACCACCAAAGAAGCGGGACATGACCGGCCCATTTCGCCAGCGGAAATTGTGGCAGAGGGTTGGCTCACGTCCGCCGAATGGGAAGAAGCCAGCGCCAAAGCCCTGAGCCTGTTCCGGTTTGGCCAGGAACAGGCCTTGCGTCAGGGCTTGATCCTGGTGGACACCAAGTACGAATTCGGCCGCGATGAAGCGGAAAACATCCTGCTGATCGATGAAATTCACACGCCGGACTCCAGCCGGTACTGGATTGCGGACACGTACGAAGAACGCTTTGCCCGGGGAGAGGAACCACAAAATATCGACAAGGAATTTCTGCGTCTCTGGTTTATCGATCATAGCGATCCATATCACGATGAAGCACTGCCGGAAGCGCCAGAAGAACTGGTGATGGAACTTTCCCGGCGGTATATTTATCTCTTTGAAACCATCACGGGCCAAAAATTCAAATTTCCCCGTCAGAATGAATCGATGTCCGACACACTGCTGGCAGCCGTAATGAAAATAATTTGAAAGTAACCATGATTATGGCTTTCCGATCCTATGGACACTGGCCAAAAGAATTACGGATAAACTATCCTGACACTGAAGTCGATGGCTATGGCGATGGCGATGGCGATGGCGATTTTTTGCTATAGCTTATATCCACTCATATTGTCATCTTTTTGCGATGAGGCCCGGATGAGTCTCGAATAATCAGGTTGGTTTCGATCTATGTGGCATGCGGGGTAGGGTTGCCCATCAGTGTCATGAGTAATTTCTCCGCTACGCCTGCACCCATCTCTACTGCTGGAAAGTTGACTGTCGTCAGACCAGGTGAGATCCGGGCTGAAAGCGCAAGGTTGTCAAAGCCAACGATTGAAATTTCGCCAGGCACAGAACTATCTAAATCCTTCGGTTCAAAAAGTGCGCCAATGGCAAATACACGCGTTGACTCATGGAAAAAGGTAACCCTAGCACTCTGAGAATCAGATACGTTGCCTCACATTCCGGTGGAAAATATTACCGATTTTCGTAAGCACTGGATGCCTTGTACTTCGACTGTGCTAAAAAGTTCAATCTTCCGTGAACAGCTGATAAAACGTGAGTATTTTTTCATTATCAAAAAAAATTGACTACTTCTCAATGCTGTCTTCGGGAATTTCGTTGCCTTGTATGCGCTTGCTCAAAATCCAGCGATTGAGTGGTGTGGAACTGGCTCCGCTAGTGAAGTATTTCAGCGTGTTGTAAAAGATGTAGTACTTGCCTTCCGCCGGTTCTGCGGTCGCAGCCTGAAATTCATCCCACTCATAATGGTAGGTAGTTTTAGTGCCGGTCAGTGTGACAGTCCCTGACAGACTGACATCGATACCATCAAATTTCTCTTCACTTTCCTCCTTAGATCGGTGGACTTTATCCGCATTAATGACCATCCGCTTGATGTCCCCTATCCCATAGTTCGGGTTGGACAATGTTTTATTGACGATTGCTGTTAATGTGGAATCAGAGGATGCTGCAGCTGGCATGCGCACCAATGCGAGTGCCTTTTTCCGATTCTCATCATATTGAGCTCTGGTCCGCCGAATGTTATTTAGTAAGGTTACTCTTTGTTTATACTGAGCTGTGTTACCCAGCAATCTGGCATAGTCCGCCGCTTCAGCCACCAGTATTTCCTGCTGCTTCAATGTGGTCCGAATCTCTGTGGTGCGACCCTTCCCCAGAAACTGTATCGTATATTGGGATGCATCCGCTGGATCAAATGAATCATAGAAATCTAGTGTTCGAGGTATCTGTTTTACGTTTAAAGCTAGGTTCTCACTAAAGGTTTTTAGTGTAATGCTGATTTGTTTGATGAAACCATTTACAGACCGCTGTATTCTCAAGACATCATTAAAATCATAGGGCGCGCCTTGCTCGACAGTCAATCGATTGTTGGGGAGGTAAGCACGTTGCTTGATTTCAGATAATGGTACTAAAACCGCCTGCGCTTGCTGCTGTAGTTTTGCCAATGTAATCAGCCATTTTTTCAATTCGCCCTTCTTATAGGGTAGTGAGGGTATTTTCGGTATTAACATGGTGTGAATTGCTTGATTGATTTTCTGCAGCCGACTCTGTACGTCACCCAGATTGGTCCGCTCTTTTTCTGCCTGACGTTTGCCAGTGAACAACAGTCTTATCAGATTGTCATAGGTTGCGTTTGCCGCTACAACATCGGGGTCCTCTAAAAATTTGGAGTATGGCTCCAGTGATCGTTTGTAACGGTTCGTCAAAGCCTCATATTTTTCAACATAGGCCGGATCTTGAAATGGTTTTAGTCCAGCTTTACCCAGTGTGCTGGCTACGTTATCCATGTCCCGCTTGAGCTTGATTAATTTAACTCGGTAATGCGAAATCATTGGTTTGCCTGGTGAAGCAGGGTTGATAACTGCAGGTACTATCTTGCGCTGTGTTGTCCCTGTCTGGGGGCTTGACGACTGTGTACTTTTCTGGAGGAACCCCTTTAAACGACTGACCACGGCCTTGTATCGTTTATCTGCTGCGATCCAGGTTGGGTCACCGTGGTCTACAATACTATCCAGTGTCTGGCGTCTAAGTCCCAGTAATTTGAGCGCCCGATTCACGTTGCTGGCTCTGGGTGTAGTCTGGCCTGAAAACTGGTCCTCATATTTTTTAATATCAGACATTACCCCCTGAATCTGCCTGTTAGAATGACTATCGGCATAACTGAAGTAGCTGGCAAGCAGGAAGATCAAGGTCGATAGGAGCTGGCGAAAACGCATATTTTTTCCTCCTGAAAAGGACGTCGCAGTCTATACATTAAACTAGTCATGCCATAACGCCGAAATATACCATGCAATGGATAACTGGTGCATCAGCTGCAGATCATCACACGGCTAATCTGTTCTGGCACGTAAGTATTTGATTATTCACTAGGCCAAGAATGTTTCTGAACAGCTGCTTGATTGGCGAATACAATTCACCCATGCTATCGCAGGAATCGGGAAAATACGTTGGTATGCAAGCTATAGCAGTCCGTCAGGTAGAGCACAATGAATGCTTTGATTTCACGACGCTGATGCAGCAGCACCACTATCTTGGTGCAGCACCGAAGATAGGTGAAACCATAGGGTATGTTGCCACGCTGCATGGAGAGTGGATTGCGCTACTGAGTTTTTCTTCGGCTGCATGAAAATGTTCGGTTCGGGATCAGTGGATTGGCTGGAATTTGCGTCATCAGTATGAGCGCCTGCATCTTGTCACGAACAACAGCCGTTTTCTGGTTCTTCCCGGTTGGCATCGTCCGAACTTTGCTTCCCGCATTCTTTCGTTATGCCAGAAACGCTTACCCGCCGATTGGCTTTACACCTTCCACCATCCCTTGTTGCTAGTGGAAACATTCGTCGATCCGTCCCTGTTTGAAGGAACCCTTTACAAGGCAGCCGACTGGCGATTTCTTGGGCATCCCAAGGGATTCCAGCGTACACGGGATGGATACGTATCCAATGGACAATCAGCAAAGATGGTCTTTGTTTATCCATTGCAAGCCAATGCACAAGCCATCATGTCTCAACCCGCCCTCAACAAAAACTACCAATACGGGTGACCAGGAATCATGTTATCAGCTGAACACATGCAAGCATTGCCAGACTTCTTTACGGATATTCCCGACCCACGCCGTGGGCAAGGCCTGCGCCTGGTAAAGTATGATGCTGGTGAATACCTGGGCTACGAGATTACAGCTTTATTGCTCTGGAAAAACTACTGGATCCTGAACCTGGATAATGACAGTATATTCTTTTCCCCCATATTGGATTATTCGTTCTCCGCTAATGTCTAGGGATCCGTAGGGGTTCAGGCTTTCAGTGGTGGTGCTGTCAGCGAATATGGCACACGGAATAATCTATATTGCATATAGTTACAGTGGTTATTTGACTCAATACCTCTCCTCAAGCCCACCGTGAATCCGCCAACTGCCGATACCATCCGGGGACTCATTCTTGATCCGTAGCACTGCATTCACGGTTGGCAGTGGGTAACACCAAGTTCTTCGAGTACTTCCTTTACTGCCTGTAAGACACCACGCATTTGCGGTTCACTCATGCGGCCGATACAACCCATACGAAAACTGTCTGCCACGGTCAACTTGCCAGGGTAGATGACGTAACCACGGACATTCAGCAGACGATAAAACTCCGCAAAATCAAATGCCGGATCTATTGGCTTGTGGAAGGTAACGATAATGGGGGCCTGCAATTCATCCGGCAACAGGGTTTGGAAACCCAGGGCTCGCATCCCTTCAACCAATATCTGGCAATTGGCACGATATCGTCCCCCTCGGCCCACAACCCCGCCCTCGGCCTCAAATTCACGCAAGGCCTGATCCAGAGCCAGAATACAATGGGTTGGTGGGGTAAATCGCCATTGATCATTTTTTTTCAAGCCCTGCCACTGCTCATATAAATCCAGGCTCAAAGAAGGCGAGTTTCCGGCACAGGCAATAACCGCTTGTTTGCGGGCAAGACAAAACCCCATGCCCGGTACGCCCTCCAGACATTTGTTACTGGAAGCTACGACTGCATCGAAATGGATCTCCCGACTGTCCAGCGGTAACGCTCCAAAGGCGCTCATGGCATCGATCAACAGGCTGCGGCCATGTTTTTTGACCACATCGGCAATGGCTTTGATCGGATTGATCATACCGGAGGTTGTTTCACAATGAATCATGGCAACATGGCTGACCTTGGGGTCTCTCGCTAGCTGCTGATCCAGGGCAGCAACATCAGACGGTACGTCCTCCGGGGTTTCCAGCACCTCGACAGCCCGCTGGTAATACTCCGCAATTTTGACGATGCGCCAGCCATAGGCACCATTGACCAGTACCAGCAGCTTCCCATCTGTGGGGACAAAATTTCCGATCATTGCCTCCACGACAAAGGTTCCAGAGCCTTGCATGGGAATGCAGATGTGGCTTTCACCCCCATTTACAATAGCCAGTAATCGTTCGCGTACCGCTTTATTAATGGCAATAAACCGGGCATCACGGGAACCATAATCATGCAGCATGGCCTCTTTGACCGTAGGCGAGGTAGTCAATGGACCCGGGGTAAAAAGCCAGGGATCACCGGTTGCAGTTGAGGCGACACTGGCAATTGTTGCTGGCACACTCATGAATTCTCTCCTGATCTGATGTTTTGGGATGGTGATTGTTGTATGCTTTGCTTGTGCATATAGCAAATCGTTAATAATTATATTTATTATCGATTAAAACGATGCCAAAAGACTGCGCTGATCGAACGGTGTCTATAAGCAATACCAAACGAATCAATGCCTAATTAATCAATGTAATCAATG
>CAYQAP010000004.1:84541-88228 GCA_964415515.1 uncultured Gammaproteobacteria bacterium
ATGCGAATTAATTAATGAATTATTCTCATCTTCGTGCTTTTCATGCCGTCGCCTCCCAGGGCAGCTTCACCAAGGCGGCCAAAGTGCTGCACGTTACCCAACCGACCATCTCCGATCAGGTCAAGGCACTGGAGCAACGCTATTCTGTGGTCTTGTTCGGACGGCGTGGCCGTCACATTACCCTGACGCCGATTGGGCAGGCGTTGCTGGAAGTTACCCAACGCCAGTTTTCACTGGAAGCTGAAGCCGAAGAACTACTGACCGCAGCCAGAGGCTTGGCGCAGGGCCTGTTGAGGGTCTCCGCTGACGCTCCCTACCATGTTGTACCCCTGCTCGGACGGTTCCACCGCCTGCATCCGGGCATTCGACTGACTCTGGATTTTGGAAATTCAACAAAGGTTCTCGAGGCCCTGTTTGAACGGCACACGGACCTTGCCGTCCTGCCCAATATCGGCCATGACCATCGACTTTTTTCTACCCTCATCCGCCGCGATAGACTGGTGGCTTTCGTTCCCAGAAATCATCAATGGGCCGGCAAACGCAGGCTGCCTTTAGTGGCTCTGGCCGAGCAACGGCTGGTACTGAGAGAGCATGGATCAACCACCCGGGCGGTATTCGAGCAAGCCTTGCAGCAGGCTGGCATTGCCATCGGTCCGGTGATGGAAATCGGCAGCCGTGAAGGGGTTAGAGAGGCCGTTGCGGCAGGCCTGGGTATTGGTGTCGTCGGTGCCACGGAGTTCGGACATGACCGCCGTCTACACTCGATCAGTCTGCAGGGAAACGGGCTCGAAGTCACTGAATACGCCGCGTGCCTGAAGGAGCGACGAATAATTCGTACCATCAATGCTTTTTTTGAGTTGTTTGCCTCCCAATAGCTCATTTTTCTATCGATTAATTCTATAAATAAGATCGATAAGAACGATTGTATTTATAGTAAAACCCGGCTGTACCATTGTCCGCATGTAGACCAATCACGCGGAGAATCCTGAACATGTCATTCAAATACCGACGTTCCTACCACGGCCCGGTTGAAGCTGTCATTCTAGACTGGGCTGGCACCACCATGGATTATGGTTGTATGGCACCGGCCGCCGTATTCATGGATGTATTTGAACGCCAGGGTGTCCCCATCAGCATGGAAGAAGCCCGTGTACCTATGGGTGCGCACAAACGTGTTCACATCCAGCAATTGACTGAAATGGATGGCATCCGCAAGCGCTGGCAGGAGAAATTTGGTTGTGAGCCGAATGACAGTGATGTCAGCCGCATGTTTGAGGATTTTGTGCCCTCACAAATTGCCTGTCTGTCGACGTATTCCACTATGATTCCGGGGGCACTCGACTGCATTAAGGCACTGCAGGTGCGAGGAATCAAAATCGGCACTACCACCGGCTATTTAACCGAGATGGTGGCGGTCAATCTCAAGGATGCAAAAACCCAGGGATATGAACCGGATGTTACCGTTTGTGCTTCGGATGTGCCGGCTGGACGGCCTTACCCCTATATGTGTTTGCTCAACGCTATACGGCTTGGTGTCACCACCATGGAAGCTTGTGTGAAGGTTGATGACACCGTGCCGGGCATTGATGAAGGATTAAATGCCGGTATGTGGACCGTTGGATTTGCCGTCAGTGGTAACGAGGTGGGCTTGAGCCTAGCCGACTGGAATAACCTTTCCCCAAGCGAACAAACGAAAAAACGTGGCAAGGCTTATCAGCGTCTATTGCAAAGCGGTGCCCACTATGTGGTCGACAGTATCGCTGACCTGCTGCCTTGTATCGACGACATCCAGAGCCGTATTGCACGCGGAGAAAAACCCTGAAAATGAATTAGTTTGTTTTGGAGGAGCGTTCGGATGACTGCTTTTGATTTTTCATCAGGCGTGGTGCGCTTCGAACGGGCCATGACCCAAGGGGGCGGAGAAGTCCCGGTGATTGCCCAGATGCATGAATTTGCCATGCGTGAAAGCGGTATCCCGGGCCACGAGTTCTATACCGACGCCAAAAAGTTCGTCCGTGGGATTTGTGAAACGACCGAACGCTTCGACTTTGACACACCTTCTTTTCTGTGGGATGTGTATAACATTGAAGCTGAAGCACTGGGTTGCCGCCTGGTAACATTCCCCGATATGGCGCCAGCGATCGACAACAGCACGCCACTGGTCAAAACGGCTCAGGATCTGGCCCGACTGAAAGCCCCCGATCCCTATGCAGACGGGCGGATGCCACTGGTACTTGAAATCATGCAGCAGGTCAAGGAGCAAAGTGGTCAGACGCCACTGCCTTGTTATTGCGCGCCCTTTACCTTGGCCTCCCATGTGCTGAGTTTTGAAAATCTCATCGTCAAGATTCATGAAGACCCAAGATTTGTACACCAACTGCTGACGTTTTTGGTCGACGAAGTCATCGCACCCTTTATAAATGTGGCATTCAGTGAATTTCCTGATGCGATCTATGCCGATGGTTCCGATGCGGTCGCCTCACTGCCTTTCATCACCGAAACTATGCTCGATGAATTCTCCTTGCATTACATCGAACGCCTGCAGTCACAAGCCAGCAAACCTGTGGTCTGTGACAACTGGTGGGGTGATGCCTTCGCGACTGATCTGCACGACTTTTGGGCCCGAAAACTGCGCGCTACCCCGGATTACCTGAAAGTACAGGACCCTGATTTATTCAAGCTGGGCTTGCAGCCCGTGCTCGACTATAGCAAGGACAAACAGTTGCCCATCATCCTGGGCGTAGATAACAATATCCTGCAACAGGGGCCGGTTGAGGAACTGACCAGGCGTATCCATGAATACATGGAGGCGATTGAGGAGAACGGCAGCGGTGCACTGTATCTGTGTTCACTATCCGCTGTGACCCCGGCAGAAAATGTTCGTACAGCAATCACTGCCAGCCATGATTTTTGTGCCGGAAGACGTCCCTGGGCTGGACAGCGGCGGAAAGGATCACAGCTTGCCAGGCCAGGAGAGCATAAAACAGAATCAGTCGTTTGCGCCCCTGCAGCCGCAGACCATAAAGCGGCAGCAGCGCCAGCGTACGAACAACTGCTGGATCAAATTTTTGATGCGGTTCTCGATCATCAGGATCAAGTCACTGTCAAGCTGGTCAACAAGGCGCTGGAGCAGCAGATTGCACTGCATGAGATTCTCAATGAATCCTTGATCGCTGCTATGGATGTGGTCGGTGATGACTTCGCACAAGGACGAATTTTTGTTCCCGAAATGCTGCTTTCGGCACGCGCCATGAAAGCCGGTCTTGAGGTGTTGAGACCCATTCTGACAGATACCGGTGAGCCAAGCAAAGGCAAGGTATTGCTGGCCACTGTTCAGGGTGATGTGCACGACATTGGCAAAAATCTGGTCGCAATGATGCTCGAAGGTGCCGGTTATGAAGTCTTCGATCTAGGGGTTAATAAAACCCCGGAACAAATTCTTGAATACGCCGATCAAGTGCATCCAGATGTGGTTGGCTTGTCGGCACTGCTGACCACTTCGATGCTATCCATGCAAAAAACAGTAACATTATTCAGAGAGCGCAAATCACAATTTCCCGTAATCGTGGGTGGAGCACCGGTCACGGAAGAATTCGCAACCGTTATTCATGCCGATGGCTTTGGTGATGACGCACCGGGTGCAGTCGAAACGGTCCATAGGCTGGTATCAAACCTGAGGGAAAGTCA
>CAYQAP010000005.1:0-24968 GCA_964415515.1 uncultured Gammaproteobacteria bacterium
GGCCCTGATCGAAACCCACTAACTCCCTGGCAAACACGGCATAGGACGACTCGGTAAAAGTGTTGTCCAGTGAGCCCAGTATTTCATTTTTGTCTTTGGCTCCATACAAAGCCAGAGTGGCCTTGTTAACACGCAGGATCTTGACTTTATGCATACACTCGGCAATCGCTGCCGGGTGGCTGGCAAAGTAGTCCGACAAATCCACCACACCCTCACCATGCAAATGATCAAGATGGCTCTTGAGTGCAGAAAAATCCTCCTCCCGCAATGCCTCCGTCACTTCTTCAAAAAAGAAGTCGTGCTCTGACTCGCTGGTAACCGGGTTGTTGTTGTTATCAACGTTACATCGGTGAATCATCAGGCGCCTCACACAATACTGGATAGCATTCGTTTTAGAACAATTTTTTCATTTACCAACATATTTACCTCTCCCTCATGCTTGCCTTGCGATCTTCGGCCCATAGTGGATTCACGAGGGGTCATTCGGGCTTTTTCTGCCCCCGGATCAAACGGATAAAATCACCATAAACACTGAATCTGCCTGGTTGATACGGGATGCTCAATCGCCCGACTTCAGCTTGACGATAACAGCGCGCAAGTGTAGAGTCTGCGTTCGAGACCACGGTGTTTCGAATAGCAACAATGCATGAGTTAGCATTATAGAAGTTCGGATAGCAACAATCCAGTTCAACAATTCAATCGAGGGTACCAAGATGAAAACCAAAGTATTGGTTGCGGCCGTCGCGGCAGCAGCCATCGGTTATGCCACCGCCGGTTTTGCCGGTATGGCTGAAGCGGAGAAATGGGTGAATGAGGAATTTCAGCCATCTGCACTATCAAAAGCCGATCAAATGAAGGAAATGGCCTGGTTCGTCAAAGCCGCCGAGCCCTTCAAGGGCATGGAAATCAACGTTCTGTCGGAAACCATTCCAACCCATTCCTACGAGTCCAAAACCCTGACCAAAGCGTTTACAGAAATTACCGGCATCAAGGTAACGCATCAGGTACTGGGTGAAGGTGAAGTGGTGCAGGCCGTACAGACCCAGATGCAGACCGGCCGCAATCTCTATGACGCCTATATCAATGACTCCGATCTGATTGGCACCCATTCACGCATGAAGCTGGCCATCAACCTGACTGACTTTATGGCCGGTGAGGGTAAGGATGTCACCAATCCGATGCTAGATATCCAGGATTTTATGGGCCTCTCTTTCACCACCGGACCGGATGGTAAAGTCTACCAGCTACCTGACCAGCAGTTTGCCAACCTGTACTGGTTTCGCAAAGACTGGTTTGACCGCCCGGACCTGAAAGCCAAGTTCAAAGCCAAATACGGTTATGAGCTGGGCGTCCCGGTGAACTGGTCGGCCTATGAAGACATTGCCAAGTTTTTTACCGAAGACGTCAAAACCATCGACGGGGTAAAGGTATACGGCCATATGGACTACGGCAAGCGGGCCCCGGATCTTGGCTGGCGCATGACCGACGCCTGGTTGTCCATGGCTGGCGAAGGCAGCAAAGGCCTGCCCAACGGGACACCGGTTGACGAATGGGGCATTCGCATGGAAAAGGGTTCCTGCAACCCGGTCGGTTCTTCCGTCTCCCGTGGTGGTGGTGCGAACAGTCCGGCTGCAGTCTATGCGATCCGCAAATGGGATGAATGGTTGCGCAAATATGCTCCCCCGGCAGCAGCCAGCTATGACTTCTACCAGTCCCTGCCTTCTTTGTCCCAGGGCAATGTCGCCCAGCAGATCTTCTGGTACACGGCTTTTACCTCCGCCATGGTGGCACCGAAGAGCTCGGGCAATAACACGGTCGATAACGACGGCAAACCCTTGTGGCGTATGGCGCCATCTCCGCATGGCCCCTACTGGGAAAAAGGTCAGAAACTTGGCTATCAGGATGCCGGTTCCTGGACCTTGTTTAAATCGACACCACTGAAACGCCGCAAGGCTGCCTGGCTGTATGCCCAGTTTGTGGATTCAAAAACTGTCGATGTACACAAAAGCCATGTCGGCCTGACCTTCATCCGCAAAAGCACGGTCAATCACCAGTCCTTCACCGACCGGGCACCTAAACTCGGTGGTTTGATCGAGTTTTACCGCTCCCCTGACCGGGTGCTGTGGACCCCAACCGGGATCAATGTTCCGGATTATCCGAAGCTGGCCCAAATCTGGTGGCAGCAAATCGGTGATGTCAACTCCGGCGTCTTCACCCCACAACAGGCCATGGATCGTCTGGCCGGTGAAATGGACCAGGTAATGGCACGGATGCAGGCAGCCGATGAAAAAGCCGGTGTCTATGGTGGCTGCGGCCCGCGCTTGAACAAGAAGGTGGATCCTGCAATCTGGCTCAACAAACCAGGTTCGCCGAAAGCCAAGTTGGCCAATGAAAAGCCTCAAGGTATTACCGTTGACTATGATGAGTTGATCAAACGGTGGAAGAAAGGCTAAATCTTAGCCTGCAAGTCAGATATTCTGACCATTGAAGTCAGTACCCAACCCGGGGAATACACTGGTATTCCCCGGGTTCCTCATACACACGGTATACTTGCAGGATTATCCTGAAAATACGCGGCCGGCTAATTCACCGGGAACGAACACTCGATGACGCTTGAACTAAAAGCTGTAGAAAAACGGGACGGTGCACAAACACAGATCTACCCGACCGATTTGGTGCTGCCGGATGCCGAATTTACCATTCTGCTGGGAACCACCCTATCCGGAAAAACCACTCTATTACAATTGATGGCTGGGCTGGAAAAACCCACTGCCGGTGAAATCTGGTTCAGTGACCGCAATGTGACCGGTGTCCGGGTTCAACAGCGCAATGTGTCCATGGTCCACCAGCAATTCATTAACTACCCGAATTTTACTGTCTTCGAGAATATTGCCTCACCCTTGCGGGTCGCACGAATGGCGGCACCGGAAATCAAGCGGCGCGTACAGCAGGCCGCCGATTTGCTGCAACTTGGGCCACTGCTGCAACGTAAACCCAATGAATTGTCCGGTGGCCAGCAACAACGCACTGCCTTGGCACGTGCTCTGGTCAAGGATGCCGATCTGGTGTTACTCGATGAGCCACTGGCCAACCTCGATTTCAAGCTGCGTGAAGAGCTGCGTGACCAGCTGCCACGACTGTTCCGGGATCGTGGCAGTATCGTTGTCTACGCTACCACCGAACCGAGCGAGGCACTGCTACTCGGTGGCAATACTGCGACCCTGCACCAGGGCCGGGTTACCCAGTTTGGTCCCACTGCCCAGATCTATCATCAACCACGTGATCTGATCAGTGCCCAGGTGTTCGCAGACCCACCACTCAATACCACAGCAGTCAGCAAAGAAGCGGACAAAATCAGCCTTGACGCTCAGGTCGGATGGGCCACCAGTGGTGCACCACAACAGCTCCGGGATGGCCCTTATACCATGGGCCTGCACCCGCACCATATTTCCCCGCTCAACACCCGGGCCAATACCACTGCCATCAAGGGAAAAGTCCTGATCACTGAAATCAGCGGTTCGGAAAGCGTCATCCATTTTGAGGTCAATGGCCAGAAGTGGATTTCACAATCTCAGGGCATCTGCCCGTTTGCGGTCGGGGAAGTTGCCGAGTTTTTCATGAATACCGAACAATGTCTGTATTTTGATGATCACAATCAACTGGTGGCTTCCTGAGTACCGATACCGGGATCAGTAGCGAACTTTATGGCCAAAATACGATTACAGGATATCCGTCACAGTTACAACGAGCAGCCGGTAGCTGATGCTGCCTGGGCCCTCAAAGGCATGAGCCTCGAGTGGACAGATGGCGGAGCCTATGCCTTACTCGGTCCTTCCGGCTGCGGCAAAACCACAATGCTCAACATCATTTCCGGCCTGCTGCAGCCCACGAAAGGTGAAATCTGGTTTGATGACAAGCAAGTCACGAAGCTATCCCCGGATCAACGCAATATTGCTCAGGTATTTCAGTTCCCGGTGGTTTACGACACCATGACGGTGTACCAGAACCTGGCTTTCCCGTTGCGCAACCGTGGAATTACCGGGCCTGAAGCCGATCGCCGAGTTCATGAAATCGCCACCATGCTGGATCTGGAGGAGATGCTACCAAAGCGGGCATCTGGGCTCACTGCCGATGGCAAACAAAAAATCTCTCTGGGTCGGGGCCTGATCCGGGCCGACGTCAATGCCATCCTCTTCGATGAACCGTTAACCGTGATTGACCCACATCTGAAATGGGTGCTTCGCTACAAACTCAAGGAATTGCATCAGAAAGTTGGCTCCACCATGATTTATGTCACCCATGATCAAACCGAGGCCCTGACGTTTGCCGACCAGGTGGTGGTTATGCACGAAGGTGTGGTGGTGCAAGTCGGCACCCCTATCGAGCTGTTCGAAAAACCACAACACACCTTCGTCGGCCATTTCATCGGTTCTCCGGGAATGAATGTGCTGCCCTGCACGCTCGAAAATCAAACGGCTCTTTTCGACGGGCAGCAAGTCCTGACGGCTAACCAGGGTCAGCCCAAAGACAGCAACGCCACTCTGGAAATCGGCATACGACCCGAGTTCGTACGCTTTACCAAACAGGGTATACCGGTTGAAATTGTCAGCGTCAGCAACAACGGCCGTCATCAGATTGTTGAAACCCGCCATGAGCAAACCACCATTCGGCTGTTGCTGGCAGAAGACGAACAGGTCATGCAGGAAAATCCGCAACTCCATTTTGAAGTCGAGCACACCTATCTTTATGCCGACGGTTGGCTAAGCCCCTGAGTGATCCACTGAGAATGATGCCATGAGCGCCAAGATCTCGAATCAAAAAGCCTGGTTTTTTGTCCTGCCAGTCATCCTGCTGGTTGCCTTTAACGCGATCATTCCGTTAATGACCGTGGTCAATTATTCGGTCCAGGATACCTTCGGTAACAATATTTTCTTCTGGGAGGGCCTGAAATGGTATGACCAAGTGGTCCATTCTGATCGCCTGCTTGGCTCCTTGCGGCGGCAGCTGGCCTTCTCCGGAATTATTCTGCTGATCGAAATTCCGTTGGGTGTGGCCATTGCCCTGACCATGCCGCGCAAAGGTCCCTGGGTCTCGGTTTGTCTGGTGCTCATGTCACTACCCCTGCTGATTCCGTGGAATGTGGTCGGCGCCATGTGGAATATTTTTGCCCTGCCGGATGCTGGTCTGCTGGGCAGGATCATCAATGGCATGGGGATCGATTACAACTTTACCCGCCAACCCGGTGCGGCCTGGTTTACCACGGTATTTATGGATGTCTGGCACTGGACCTCGTTGGTTGTGCTGTTGTCCTATGCCGGCCTGCAGTCGATCCCTGAAGCCTATTATCAGGCGGCCAGGATCGATGGTGCCAGTACCTTTGCGGTGATTCGCTATATTGAGCTGCCGCGTATGAAACGGGTCCTCACCATAGCCATCCTGCTGCGATTCATGGACAGCTTTATGATCTATACCGAACCTTTCGTCCTCACCGGCGGTGGCCCCGGCAATACCACCACCTTTCTGTCCATTGACCTGGTAAAAATAGCACTGGGTCAGTTCGATCTAGGGCCGGCAGCAGCCATGTCACTGATTTATTTTTTGATTATTCTGCTGGTATCCTGGATCTTCTACACCTTGACCATGAAAAATGAGGACGCCTGATGAAACGCGCTAAATGGCTGGTTCCGACCGTCTACATCCTCTTTTTGCTGCTACCGATCTACTGGCTGCTGAATATGTCCTTCAAGAATACCAATGAAATTCTTGGTACCTTCTCACTGTGGCCACAACACTTCACCTTTGAGAACTATATCAAGATTTTCACTGATCCCACCTGGTATAACGGTTATTTCAATTCCCTAGCTTATGTTGGCATGAATACCGTGTTGTCGGTAGCCGTAGCGCTGCCAGCCGCGTACGCGTTTTCCCGTTATCATTTTCTCGGTGACAAGCATCTTTTTTTCTGGTTATTGACCAACCGGATGGCCCCACCAGCAATTTTTGCCCTGCCCTTCTTCCAATTCTACTCCGCTATCGGCCTGTTCGATACCCATCTTGCGGTAGCGTTGGCGCACACCCTGTTCAATATTCCGCTGGCGGTATGGATTCTTGAGGGATTCATGTCAGGCGTGCCCCGAGAACTCGATGAAACCGCCTATGTTGACGGCTATTCCTTTTGGCGCTTTTTCACCAAAATCTTTATTCCCAACATTTATTCCGGCATCGGTGTGACAGCTTTCTTCTGCTTCATGTTTTCCTGGGTGGAGCTGCTCTTGGCCAAAACCCTGACTTCGGTAGCCGCCAAACCCATTGCCGCTACCATGACCCGGACCGCCAGTTCAGCCGGCTATGAACTTGGCCTGCTGGCTGCTGCCGGGGCGCTAACCATTATCCCCGGGGCCATTGTGATCTATTTTGTCCGCAATTACATTGCCAAAGGCTTTGCCCTGGGCCGGGTCTGAGGACGAATACGATGAACCTGACCTGGATGGCCTGGACCTGGCAAACTGCAGTTTTCTTCATCTTTATTGCCCTGGCTTTGACCACGATGATGTTGTGGGAGTGGTGCCGCCCGAGTGGAGCACCGCGCAAAGGCATTCTCGGCCTGAATACCACCCGCGGTGATCGCCTGTTCATCTCCCTGTTGGGGAGTGCCTTTATTCATATCTTCTGGCTGGCGTTGTTTGGCCAACCATTAGGGATGGCGACGGGATTGTCGGTACTGTACCTGCTTGCGGTATTTAAGTGGGTCTAGGTGCTCCTTCAATATAATCATTATAGAATCAGGGCTATCTCCAGCGCCAGATCCAGCACTCTATCCGTATAGAGGGGGCGCCTTCCATCAATTCGGCTCGATTCCAGTCGACTCCATTGCTCAGTAGCACGATCTGTAGTTCTGTACCCGGCGGCTCCCAATCTCAAGTTGAACTCATGTCCTTTGAGATTGGGCCGGTCGATGCATAACGTCTAGCCCCTCCGGAACTGTGCCACAGTCATGGCGATACTGAGCAGCAATAACAGTACTGATATGACCATCAAGGCTTCCGCAGTGGTAATCCCGAATAACAGGACCGGGGTATAGCCGCAAGAGGCCTGCACCTCAAATACAGTTGGCCACCATTGCTCCAGTGCCAACCAGGCCGGCAAACCCAAATCAAAATTGCAGTCACCCATGACCCAACCACGCTCGGTACCAAGTAACAGATAGGAACGCTCGGCCAGACCAGCCATGGTCAAGGCTACCAGCGCATGCCCCAGCACCGGCAAGATACGCTGGCGACAGACCAGCAGCATCAACAAGGCAAGCAAAGCTGCAGCCGCCATCCAGATACGAACCTGGATACAGAGCACACAGGGCTCATATTCCAACACATACTGGTAGTACAGTGCACCACCTTCGCTGGTCAGATAAAACAGCAACAGGACCAACCAATAACTACGGCAATGGCCCAGTCTGGCCATATTGTGCAGCCAGTCAATGCTGCCATCAGGGTGGAATCTAAACATGAGCTCTCCTGGGTGAGGCCAAAATAATCCTGTTCTCCCTCAGTACCTGGCTCAGTACGGCAGCCTGCATCAACAAAGCCATGGTTGTTCCCCCAGTAGGTCTTACTCAGTAAATCTGGTTTACAAAAATCTGCCTCACCGGCTTCACCCACAGCCCGGTTGCCAGATGGCACCATCGATACGACCGGTTTCCCGACTCCATACCAGTTGCCCGAGTCGGCGAAATTTATTGACGGATAATAACCCCTTGGCCCGGCGTTTTGCCGAAGTATCTGCGGCAGCGGCTTCAATCACCTGACGCCTAGCAATCATCATTTCCGTGGTATCAAACAGCGGATCCATCAGCACCAGGACTGCCGCATCCCAGGGTTTGTCCAAGCGCAGTTGACCGACCCGTTGATTGGTCTTTTCGGGATCAAAAATCACCCGGCCACGTATTTGCAGCCGTTGTACGGGTTGTTCGCGGCTGAGCGCATCATAGCCACAATTGGGGTCTTCGGTCAGCTCCAGATCCAGTAGACTGGCCGCATCGTAGCGGGCCAGTTCAGTACTGATACCCGGCAAAGATTTACCGGTTGATTGGTAGTAGTCACGTGCCAGTTGCCGTGCCTGAACAATCAAATGGCTTACTTCGTATACCCCCACAGGATGCTCCACTTCGATCGATCAATCGTTGGCCCACACTATATACCATCGCCGGCCACTTCAATTACAATGTTTGGCCCTATTACTGACTCACTCAATGCCAATGAACCCAACTTCCCGCATTACCATCCACGGTCACCGCGGGGCACGTGGCCTGTGCCCGGAAAACACCCTGCCTGCCTTTGCCGCCGCCCTGTCTATCGGAGTTGATGCCCTGGAACTGGATATTGCGATCACGGCCGACCAAAAAGTAGTGATTGCCCATGACCGGCTGCTCAACCCAGTACTGGTTCGTGACGCTAACGGCCAACGCTACCCCAATGTCACGACTCGGATCGCCGATCTGTCGCTTGCCACCCTGCAGACGCTAGATTGTGGACGCCTTGATCCGACCAGCAATTATGCTCGTGACTGGCCGCAACAACAGGCTGTGGATGGAACCTGCTTCCCCGAGCTGCGCCAGCTGACTGAGCTGGTTTGCCTGGCTGAAAATTCCACAGTTTTATTCAATATCGAAATCAAGACCACACCCTTGGCCCCCTGGGAAACCTGGCCAATGCTCGCCTATGTGGATCGCTTGCTGGAAGAAATCTACTCGCTTGGCATCGACCAGCGCTGCATGTTGCAAAGCTTCGATTGGCGTGCACTGCAGCGAGTCCAACAGCTGGCACCGGGCATCCCGACCGGTTATTTGAGTGCGCAACAACCCTGGTTTAACAGCGTAAAAACCGCTCATAGCTATGGGTCACCCTGGCTTGCCGGCCTCGAGAAAAGCCGCTCGATCGACCTCCCGGACTGGGTGCTGCAAGCCGGTGGCAGCTACTGGGCACCTTATTTCTGGGATATCTCTGGGGAACTTATGGCGCAAACACATGCCAAAGGTTTGAAGCTGGCAGTTTGGTCGGTCAATCGTGAAGTGGATCAACAACGCATGATCGACCTCGGAGTGGACATGATCATCACGGATTATCCTGACCGTCTGCGCAGACTGCTGCACCATAATGACATACCACTGGCCACCCCCACGCCAATCATGGCAACGGCAGGTTATTCCTGATGGGCCTGCAGTGGGCAGCACGCTCAGCCCAGTGTAGAAACCCTGACCATTCATGCCAAGGTAGGGTTTCGGCTGACAGGGAGGAGAACAGATGAACCCACTACTGGTCATCGATGACTTGCGCGTAGAGTTTGCCATTCATAATGGCAGCCTGCAGGCTCTGCGTGGGATTAGTTTCGATATCCCGCCCGGGCGCACCGTGGCATTGGTGGGCGAGTCAGGATCCGGTAAATCAGTGACTGCCCAGGCCATCATGGGTTTGCTGCCTGACAATGCCAACATCACTGGCGGTCAAATCTTGTTTGCCAGTGGCGGCCACAAGCCGGTCGATATCACCACATTGCCACAGGACAGTCGGGCAATGCAAGCCATTCGCGGTGGCCAGATCTCGATGATTTTTCAGGAACCGATGGTATCCCTGTCCCCGGTCCACACCATCGGCGATCAAGTCAGTGAAGCACTATTTCTACATCGGGAGATTGCCCACAAGAAGGGTCTGCAGCTAAGCCGTGATATGCTCGACATGGTCGGTTTTCCTGACCCTGATCGCACCATGAAAACCTATTCCTTTGAACTGTCCGGTGGGATGCGCCAACGTGCCATGCTGGCCATGGCACTGGTCTGCCGACCGGCGCTGCTGATCGCCGACGAGCCGACTACCGCACTGGATGTGTCGATTCAGGCGCAAATCCTGATGTTGATCAAAAAACTGCAGGCCGAACTCAATATGGCCGTGCTGTTGATTACGCACGACCTGGGAGTGGTCGCCAATCTTGCGGACGAAGTGGTGGTGATGTACCAGGGGCGCATCCTCGAGCGAGGCACCCTCCAGGCCCTGTTTACCACCCCCTCACATCCCTACCTCAAAACCCTGTTTGCCGCAGTACCCCGCCTGGATACCGCAGAACAACGTTTGCAGTCGGTGCACCCGATCAACTACGACATCCATGCGTTAAAACAGGGTCATCAACCCTGGGCAGAAGCGGTGAAGTCCCTCCCGCATCTTCAAGTTGACGGGCTGTGCAAAACCTATTATACCCATCAGCAAGGCTGGTTTCGGCGTGCTGCCAAAGCCAACCCGGCAGTGATCGATGTCAGTTTCAAAATTGCCCGTGGTGAAAGCTTTGGCCTGGTGGGTGAAAGCGGCTGCGGTAAAACTACCTTAAGCAAGATGCTGATGCGTGCCCTGACTTCGGACCAGGGCTCGGTGTTGTACAATGACCGTGGAACGCAGCGAGATATTTTCCACCTTGATGATCCTGGACTTTTGCGCCTGCGCCGTTGCATGCAACTAATTTTCCAGGACCCGTTCAGCTCCCTGAATCCGCGCATGACGGTATTCGACCTGATCCGCGAGCCGCTGGTCATTCACAAAATCGGTGACCAGGCCTACCATGCGGAAACCGCCAAATCCCTGATGCGCATGGTCGGCCTGGACCCACGCTACCTGCGCCGCTATCCGCACAGTTTTTCCGGGGGCCAGCGGCAACGTATCGGGATTGCCCGGGCCCTGGCCCTGAAACCGGAACTGATTATCTGTGACGAACCGGTTTCGGCTCTGGATGTCTCGATCCAGGCACAGATTCTGAATCTGCTCAAGGACCTACAGCAGGAACTGGACTTGAGCTATTTATTTATCTCCCATAACCTGGCAGTCATCCATTATGTGGCAAATCGCATCGCTGTAATGTGCAAGGGCAGACTGGTGGAAATTGCCAGCCGTGAACAACTCTTTGCCCGACCTCTGCATCCTTACACCCAGGCCCTGCTCACTGCAGTGCCCGTACCAAACCTCGAGCAGTCCCTGGATTTCAACCAGATCATGGACGGTCGAACCTCCAAGCCACAGGCCTGGCCTGCACCCTTTACCATCAACCCTGAACAACCGACCGCACTGCTGGAAGTTGAAGCCGGGCACTGGGTACGCCAGGCAGTCAATACTGTGCCGCATCGAGCTTCCGCATGAGCTTACGTGGGCTCGCTGCCTGGCTGCTGGCAACGCTACTGACGATCAGCTGGCAGATTGCCATCGCCCAAACCAACTATCTCGAGCCCCCGGTGCTGCAAGCCCGAGTCAAGGCCAGCAAGCTACCACCGATCGCACAGCGACTGCCCCTGCACCCACGCCTGATTGACTTGAGTCGTGAGAACAAGCAACCGGGTCGCTACGGCGGCACCCTGCGACTGCTGATGGGCAAAGCCAAAGACATCCGCCGACTGGTAATCTATGGTTATGCCCGACTGGTGACCATGGAGGAAAACTTCGAACTGGCTCCTGATCTGGTACAAAGTATCGAAGTCAAAGACAACAAAACCTTTATCTTTCATCTGCGACCAGGGCTTCGCTGGTCCGATGGGCAGCCCTTTACCAGCGAAGCCTTTCGTTATTTCTGGGAGGACGTGGCCAATAATAAAGACTTGTATCCCTTCGGCCCACCGCGGGTCCTGAAAATCGACGGTGAATACCCGACGGTAAGCTTCCCCGATCTGTACACCGTGCGCTACCACTGGAATCGCCCCAACCCCTATTTTCTGCCGGCACTGGCAGGGGCACGACCGCTGTTCATCTACCGCCCGAGCCATTACCTGAAGCAGTTCCACCCCCGCTATACCGACGCCACTACACTGGCAAAAAAAGTCAAGATAGCCGGCACCCGTAACTGGGCGGGACTCCACCACCGCAAGGATAGGATGTATAAATTCAGCAACCCGGACCTGCCTACTCTACAACCCTGGGTCAATACCACCCGACCGCCTTCGGACTACTTCATCTTTGTCCGTAATCCCTATTTTCATCACGTAGATATCAACCACCGTCAGCTACCCTACATCGACCGCGTCACCATCAGCATCGGTAGCCCATCATTGACACCAACCAAAACCGGAGCCGGCGCCTCGGATTTACAGGCCCGCTATCTACGACTGGATAATTATACCTTTCTTAAAGCAGCCGAACAGCGCAATCATTATTATGTTCGACTGTGGCGCAAGGCCCTCGGTGCACAGATCGCATTGCTGCCCAATCTGAGCAGCTCCGACCCGGTGTGGCGGCAGCTGGTGCGCGATGTGCGCTTCCGCAGGGCCTTATCACTGGCCATTAATCGCCATGAAATCAATCAGGTGATCTATTTCGGCCTGGCCCAGGAGTCCGCCAATACCGTACTGCCGCAATCACCACTATACCGTCCGGCCTTCCAGCAGGCCTATGCCCGCTTTGACCTCAAGAGAGCTAATCAGCTGCTCGATGAAATCGGCCTTAGCCGCCGCGATGACCGCGGTATACGCCTATTGGCCAATGGCCAGCCTCTGGAGATTATTCTGCAGACGGCGGGCGAGAGCACCGAGGAAACCGATGTTCTGGAGCTGGTCACTGACAGCTGGCTGCAGCTGGGCATCAAACTCCTTATCAAGCCGTCACAACGCCAGGTGTTTCGGGAGCGGGTATTTTCCGGAAGTGCCATGATGTCGGTCTGGTCTGGCCTAGACAATGCCCTGCCGAATGCCGATACCAGCCCTGAGGAGCTGGCCCCGACCGCTCAAAACCAGCTACAATGGCCAAAATGGGGGCAATACTATGAAACCGGTGGCAAGGCCGGTGAGGCCGTGGATTTACCGGCTGCAGCCCGACTGCTGACGCTAAACCAGCAATGGCGTCAAGCCACCGATTTCGCACAGCGCAGAAAAATCTGGCTGCAAATGTTGGCTATCTACGCGGATCAAGTCTTCACCATCGGCATTGTCCGTGGTGTGCCGCAGCCCGTGGTAGTGAATGCCGATTTGCGCAATGTACCGGTCGAGGGCCTGTTCAGCTGGGCCCCGGGCGCCTATTTTGGTCTCTATAAGCCCGACACCTTTTGGTTCGACAGACCACCAGCTGCGATCACAAAAAATACCACGGGAGGCGACTGATGCTGCACTATATTATCAAACGTGTGTTGCTGATGATCCCGACCTTGCTGGTGATCAGTATGGTGACTTTTGCCATTATCCAGGCTCCCCCCGGGGACTATCTGGAAAGCTATATTGCCGAACTGGAGTCACAGGGTGAATCAGTGGACAAAGACAAAATAGCCTTTCTGCGCCAGCAATACGGACTCGACAAGCCCATTACCCTGCAATATGTCCACTGGCTGGGCGGCATGCTACAGGGCGATTTCGGCTACTCCTTCGAATTCGACATGCCGGTGTCACGGGTGGTCGGCGACCGCATGCAGTTGACGATTCTGGTCTCGCTTGCGACGATTTTTTTCACCTGGTTGATTGCTTTTCCGATCGGCATTTATTCGGCCACCCATCAATACAGCTGGGGGGATTATGGCCTGACCTTCCTCGGCTTTCTCGGACTGGCCACCCCGAACTTCCTGCTCGCCCTGGTGATGCTGTATTTTGCCAATGTCTATTTTGGCACCTCAATCGGCGGCCTCATGGCCGAACAATATATCGGCCAGCCCTGGAGTCTGGGCAAGCTTAGCTCGGTACTCCAGCACCTGTGGATTCCAGTGGTGGTGATCGGTACATCCGGCACTGCCGGCATGATCCGCCGGCTGCGTGCCAACCTGCTCGATGAATTGCAAAAGCCATATGTCACGACCGCCCGTGCCAAAGGTCTGCCACGAGCCAGGCTGATTCTAAAATATCCGTTGCGTCTGGCCCTGAACTTTTTTATCGCCGACATCGGTGCCGTTTTGCCCAGCATTATCTCTGGAGCCGAAATCACTGCTGTCGTGCTGTCTCTGCCTACCACCGGACCGATGATGCTCAATGCGTTACAAAGCCAGGATATGTATCTGGCCGGTTCCTTTCTGATGTTCCTTTCCACCCTGACTGTGGTTGGAGTACTGGTTTCCGATCTGGCTCTAACCCTGCTTGATCCCCGTATTCGGCTACAGGGAGGGCATCAGCGATGAGCCCGCGTCAGCTACCACATTTTGTCACCGATGAGCCGTTCAATCCGGCTCTGATAGAAAAAATGGATGCTGCCCAGGAGCGTTATTTCCTCGCTTCACAGTGGCAGTTGATGTGGTGGAAGCTTAAACGGCATAAGGTGGCTGTGATCTCGGCGTCCATTTTATTGCTGTTTTACGGCTCGACGCTGTTCAGTGAAATCCTTGCCCCCTATAATTTGAACAGCAGGCATACCAATTATATTTACGCACCACCACAGCCCTTGCACCTGTTTCATGCAGGGCGTCTCGTCGGCCCATTTGTCTATGGCTGGAACTATCGCCTGAACATGCAAAATCTGAAACGTGAGTACAGCCCCAATCTCCAGGATGTGCAGCCCTTGCGCTTTTTCTGCCGTGGTGATCGTTATACCTTCTGGGGTCTGTTCGAGAGTAATTCGCATGTATTCTGTGCCGCCAAGCAGGGTCAGGTATTTCTACTCGGTACCGATCGACTGGGTCGGGATATGCTCTCAAGAATGATCTACGGGGCCCGCATCTCACTGACGATCGGCCTGCTCGGGCTGGCGATCAGTTTTACCCTTGGCTTGGTAATCGGTGGTATTGCCGGCTATTACGGGGGCCTTACCGATGTCGTGATTCAGCGTGTTATTGAAATGTTCCGCTCCTTCCCGGAACTGCCGTTGTGGATGGCACTGTCCGCGGTATTGCCGGTCAACTGGAGCCCGATCCTGGTATTTTTTGGCATCACTGTAATTCTGGCCCTGCTCGACTGGACCAGTCTGGCCCGTGCAGTGCGCTCCAAGCTGTTGTCCTTGCGTGAGGAGGATTATTGTGTGGCTGCCGAGCTGATGGGGGCACGCCCGCGACGGATTATCGCCCGACATCTGTTACCCGGATTCATGAGCCACATGATTGCATCGGCCACCTTATCGATCCCTGCCATGGTATTGGGAGAGACCGCATTGAGTTTTCTCGGACTCGGCCTGCGGCCACCCGTTACCAGTTGGGGTGTGCTGCTCAACGAAGCCCAGAATATCAATGTTGTCGCCCTGTATCCATGGCTGATGCTGCCGGTCCTACCGGTCATCATCCTGATTCTGGCCTTCAATTTCTTCGGCGATGGCCTGCGTGATGCAGCCGATCCGTACAAGTGAACCAAGCGGTCTTGCTGGGTAGTGCTCGGACAGCCTCCTAGTTGCCTAGGGTTCGCAACAGAGTGGCGTAGTCGGCATTCATCTGCTCACTTTCCGCACGCAAGGATTCGATCTTGCGGCAGGCATGCAGTACGGTAGTGTGGTCACGACCGCCAAAAGCATCCCCGATTGAAGGCAGGCTGTCGTTGGTCAATTCTTTGGCCAACGCCATCGCTACCTGCCGTGGCCGGGTGACGTTACGACTGCGTCGTTTCGAGAGCAGGTCTGCTACCCGCACACCGAAATACTCAGCCACTTTTTTCTGAATATTATTGACATTAACCTGTCGCACCTGAAACCCGAGCAGATCACGCAATGCAAAGCGGGCCAGTTCAAGGTCAATCGGTTCTCCGGTGAAATGGGCATTGGCCATAATCCGGTTCAACGCCCCTTCCAGCTCACGAACATTGGAACGTACCTGACGAGCAACAAAAAAAGCCACTTCATCGGGCAAGTCGATACCAGCCCCGGCCGCCTTACTGTGTAAAATAGCAACCCGGGTTTCCAACTCAGGAGGATCGACCACCACGGTCAATCCACTGCCAAAACGAGAAATCAACCGTTCCTCAATACCCTCAATATCTTTGTAGAAACAGTCACAGGTAATAATGACCTGGCTGCTGTTTTCCAACAGTGCATTGAAGGTATGAAAAAACTCCTCCTGAAAACCAGCCTTGTTGGAAAAAAATTGAATATCGTCAATCAATAAGGCATTGAGGTTGCGATAGCGTTTCTTGAATTCAGCCATGGTGTTGCGATTGATCGCCTGCACCATATCGGAAACGAAATTTTCCGAGCGCGCATACAACACCTGTGCCTGAGAGCCACGCTCCATAATCCGGTTGCCGACCGCTTGCATCAAGTGGGTCTTTCCCAGTCCCGTCCCACCGTAGATAAACAACGGGTTGTATGCCTCACCCGGATTACTGGCCACCTGTTCACAAGCTGCCCGCGCCACTTTATTGGATTTGCCTTCGACATGGCTGGCAAAGGTATAGGCTGGGCTGAGCTTGGAGTCAAAACTCACTGCCTGAGTTGGCTCCGGGAATGGTGCAGCTGCCGGTGAAAGGCTGCCCACCACGATCTCCAGGGTTACATGTTGCAGCTCGAGCTGGCGCATGACCACCTCAATCAAGGGCAAATATTCAGCCTGCAATTGTTGACTGACATATTGATTGGGCGCCAGCAAGCGAATATTGGTGGGACTTTCCTGGACCTGTAAAGGCGCGATATAGGTTTGGTACTGCTGACTACTCAGTTGCTGCTGCAATACGTTCAGACAGGACGGCCAGTGCTTCATGAAAATACCTGGGAGACAGTGTGGCGAATAATCGCAGGCATGAGCCTGACGAAGCAATATGATACCAGTTTCCTTGCCTTGCAGACGTCCTTTATCCGTAGTGATTACGCAATATTGCAACTGGACTTCCTTGCTGGATAACTGCCACCACCCAGAATCACCCATCGGCCATTACATCACACGACGGCTCCTGTTCTCGGACAACCTCCTGGGCTTTTGTGTGGCAGTTTCTCTATTCTCAGACCGGCAGGCAGTTCTTCAGAAAAACATCTTATTTATACGCCATGACATGTTCTGTACGGTAGAATTCCTCCTCCATTAATGACTTGGAGTGCATTGTGAAGACGGCCTTAGCCGAGCTTGTCAAACAGGCGGTACAAACCCTGCAGCAGCAGGGTGTCCTGGCAGCTGACTGTCCGCTGACCATCAGAATCGACCCCAGCAGATCCCGACAGCACGGTCACTTTGCCAGCAATATTGCCCTCATGCTGGCGCGTGGTGCGGGCCAACCGCCTCGGCAGCTGGCCGAACAAATTGTAACTGCACTCCCCACTGTCAGCTGGCTGCTTAAAACCGAAATCGCTGGCCCTGGCTTCATTAATTTCTTTTTGCAGGCCCAGACTCAAACCCTCGTCATAGATCAGATTCTCGGTGCTGGTGAACACTATGGTCAAAATGACAGAGGCCAGGGACAAGCGGTCATGGTGGAGTTTGTTTCCGCCAATCCTACCGGACCACTGCATGTGGGTCACGGCCGTGGTGCGGCTTACGGGGACACCCTGGCCCGCCTGCTCAGAGCCAATGGCTACACTGTGTCAACGGAATACTACGTCAATGATGCCGGACGCCAGATGGACATCCTGGCATTGAGTGTGTGGCTACGTTATCTGGAATTATGCGGTGAAAACCAGGGTGTATTTCCTGCACAGGCCTATCAGGGTGATTATGTATTCGATATTGCAGCCACCCTGCATCGGCAGGACGGTGATTGCTGGCGACAATCGCTAAAAACAATCTATCGAGAGTTGCCTGATAATGTCGATCAGGCCCTGGATCGCATGATTGAACGGATGCGAGAAACCCTCGGCAACTCTGGCTACGAGCGGGTTTTCAATGTAGGCCTTGAGGTCATGGTCGCTGATATCCGTGGGGATCTGGAGCAATTTGGAGTGCACTTTGATTGCTGGTTCTCTGAACGCAGCCTGGTTGATACTGGCGCTATTACCCGGGCAGTTGAGACACTCAAAGCGAACAACTACCTGTATCAACAGGGCGGTGCCTGGTGGTTTCGCTCCACCACCTTCGGCGATGAAAAAGACCGTGTGGTTATCCGTGAAAATGGTGCCCACACCTATTTCGCTGCCGATATCGCCTATCACCTGAACAAGGTAGAACGAGGTTTTGGCGTGCTGATCGATATCTGGGGTGCTGATCACCACGGTTACATTCCCCGGGTCAAAGCCTCGTTCTCGGCATTGGGGCAAAATCCGCAAGCCTTGCATCTGCTGCTGGTCCAGTTCGCGGTTCTGTATCGCGGCCAACAGAAGGTTTCCATGTCAACACGTGGAGGTGATTTTGTGACCCTTCGAGAGCTTCGCCACGAGGTTGGCAACGATGCGGCCCGCTTTTTCTACATTCTGCGAAGAAGTGAGCAACACATGGATTTTGATCTGGATCTGGCTAAATCTCAATCCAGTGACAATCCGGTATACTACATCCAGTATGCTCATGCCAGAATCTGCAGTGTATTCAGGCAAGCCGAAAATCAGGGCATCCTGTGTTCCGAGTCTGTTGACTACAGTACGCTCACTCATGGTAATGAACAAACACTGGTCACCACATTGGCGCGCTACCCCGAAATCGTCGCCATCGCTGCCGACAAATATGAACCCCATTTGATTGCCTATTACCTTCGCGACCTGGCCACTCAACTACACAGTTACTACAACAGCTGCCGCTTTCTGGACACTCAGCCGAAGGTCCGCGATGCCCGCCTGCGACTGCTGTCTGCAACACGCCAGACGCTGGTCAATGGTCTGCAGTTACTGGGTGTCTCGGCACCACAAACCATGTAGGTTATTGGGCCATCCAACCCAGCAACCATCACAATCAGCTTCCGATAACACAGAACAGGTATGGCACAGGCACGACGGCGCAAACCACGCAAGACCCCCCAGTCCAAAGGCCCCAACTGGGTACGCCGCTATCTACATCCCTGTTGGTTGATGCTAGTGACCGGACTCATCTGTGGCTCGCTATCAACCTGGCTATATCTGGGCTGGCAAGGTGCCGATGTGGGGATGGGTCAGGGGCTCAAGACCCTGTTACATGTCACGCCAGCAGCACGCTCAGTGGTGGCCAATCAGGCCATCAACAAGAATACTCCAGCACTGCCGAAGTACGATTTTTACACCCGCCTTCTCAAAGACACACCGAGACAAGAACAGCAGCTGTCGGAGCCGGTTGTGAAAAAACGGCCCGGCAAAGCTAAAATCTTGCAAAAGGTCGCAGCAAAAGCATCGCCCAAGACTACTCCACGGCCGAACCAGCCCACCACCTTTGGCCCTGGGATTTACTACATGCTCCAGGCAGGATCTTACCCAGGTTTTCGTGAAGCCGACCGGCTCCGTGCCAACCTGGCACTGACGGGTCTGGAATCACATATTGAAAAAGTTTCGATCCGGGGCAAAGGCTATTATCGTGTCCGCCTTGGCCCTTATTATGACGATCTGGACATGCGGAAGGTACGAAAACAACTACGCAATATGGGCCTGGCTGCTGATCAAATTCGGCTGCGCCGTCCCAGAACAGGAAAACGCAATCGGCCAGCACAATAATTCTCACCAGGACTTTGCTATTAACAGAGGGCATGGTACCGTTAGCAGGCGTTGATCCAGCAACTTGAGCACACCAACCCATGAGGAGAAGACAGCATGACCAGACTGGTTGATAGTAAAGGTATCGGTGACAGCTTTGCCGAAAAATACCTGGTGCGCAAAATCCCCAGCGCCGCACAGATCAGCAGCTGGGTACGTCAGGCCAAAGCACTGCCCCTGGCCCTCCATTACTGACCCCGGCATGCCAACACCTGCCTCTGGCTTGCGCTGGTTCCCGGTTACCGCCTTTGCCCAAAACTGTAGCCTGTTGTGGTGCCAAAAGAGCCGTCGCGCAGTCATCATTGATCCTGGTGGTGAACCTGAGCGAATCAACCAGGCGATTGACGATGAGCAATTACAGATCGAAAAAATTCTGCTGACCCATGGTCATTTGGATCATGTGGCGGCGGCAACGATCCTCAAAGATTCCCTGGGAGCAGAGATTTGGGGCCCCCATCGGGCAGATGACTTCTGGCTGCAGGCACTGCCAGAGCAAGCACGAATGTTCGGTATGGATGATACCCCCGCTTTTCAACCAGATCGTTGGTTGCAGCATGGTGATCGACTGGCTGTTGGCGAATTATGGCTTGATGTCCTGCATTGTCCGGGGCATACGCCAGGCCATCTGGTCTTTGCTGAAATTACCGCCAAACTGGCCCTGGTGGGAGATGTTCTGTTCAAAGGCTCAATCGGGCGCACCGACTTTCCGCAGGGTGATCACGCCCAGCTGATTGCGTCCATCCAGCAGCGGCTGTTACCACTGGGTGATGAGGTACGTTTTCTGCCAGGCCATGGTCCCATGTCAACCCTGGGTGAGGAGCGCCTGCATAACCCTTTTCTGCAATAGCATGTTCGTACTATGAACCGGCAAACCGATCGAACGTTACCCACAAATAGGAAAATTCATGAGCAAACAATATATCACAACGGATCAGGCACCACGTGCCATCGGCAGCTACAGCCAGGCAGTCAAATGCGGCCACCTGGTTTTTATTTCTGGCCAAATACCCCTGCTACCGGATACCATGGAAGTACTCAACAGCAGTGTTCGTGATCAGATTCGGCTGGTCTTTAACCATCTGTCGGCGGTGTCGACTGCGGCTGGAGGCTGTTTGGCTGACACCGCAAAACTGACTGTCTTCCTGACCAATTTGGAACATTTCCCGGTGGTTAATGAAGTCATGGCTGAATTTTTCAGCGAACCTTTTCCAGCCCGTGCTGCTGTCGGGGTCGCCTCCTTGCCAAAAGATGTCGTGGTTGAAATTGAGGCGACCCTGGTCCTGTAACCAGGGCCCCAAGCTAGCGGCACGTACCGGCCCACCTGGACAGTCGCCTTGAACAGCAGGGATCATCGTGGCACCTCTCTGCTTGCCTTGCATGGTGTCGGGCCGGCGGTCGCCAGGCGACTTCGCAAACTTGGCATCGATTCTGTTGAGTCACTGCTGTTTCACCTGCCGTTTCGATACCAGGACCGCACCCGAGATATCCCGCTGGCCGCCATACGGCCTTATCAAACCGTTTCAGTGGTTGGCAAAATACACGGGAGCCGTCTGCATTTTGGCCGCCGGCGTACCTTGCTGGTTCAGCTGCATGACAACCACAGTCATCTACAGCTTCGATTTTTCCATTTCAATGAGGCCCAGCACCGACAGCTGGCCAACGGCCGCTGGTTGCGCTGTTTTGGTGAAGTTCGGCCTGGTCCCGATGGGCTGGAGCTCATTCACCCCGAATACTGCCTCTTTAACAGCCGTCCGTGTGCACCCACCGGGCATACCCTGACCCCGGTTTATCCGGCTTGCGAGGGCGTCAGCCAGCGTACCCTGCGCAACCTCTGTCAACAAGCCTTGCGTGATCTACCACAAACCTTGCCGGAATTACTCCCTGATCACTGTGGCCTGGGTCCGAATCTACCCCCGCTGGCCCAGGCACTGCTGTTTCTGCATCATCCACCGGCCGACACGGACACCCACCTGCTTGAACAGGGTAAACACCCGGCACAGCAGCGCCTGGCACTGGAGGAATTGCTGGCCCAGCGTCTGGCATTATTACAACTGCGGCAGCGACGCCTGACCGAGCACGCACCGAAACTGGGTAGCCCGGGCAAGTTATGGCAACTACTCGAGGAACAGCTGCCCTTCAGACTGACCAAGGCCCAGAATCGGGTGCTCACGGAAATACGCAATGATCTGATCCGAGATCGGCCCATGTTGCGACTCCTGCAGGGGGACGTCGGCTGCGGCAAAACCATTGTGGCTGCTGCGGCCGCCTTGTGGGCCGTGGAAGCCGGTTATCAGGTGGCGCTGATGGCCCCGACAGAATTGCTCGCAGAGCAGCACTTTCACAACTTCTCTGATTGGCTGGCAGACTTCAAGATCCCACTGCATTGGCTGGTCAGTGGAATCTCTCGCAAACAACGTGAGGTATTACATACTGCGCTAACCGATAACCAGCCACTGATCGTGATCGGCACCCATGCGCTGTTTCAATCCACAGTGCTTTTTTCCCGCCTCGGTTTAATCATTGTCGATGAACAACACCGCTTTGGCGTTGACCAGCGTCTGGCCTTGCGCCAAAAAGGTCAGACTGCCGGTCTGCAGCCTCACCAGCTCATCATGACAGCAACACCCATCCCCCGAACCCTGGCTATGACCTTGTACGCTGAACTCGATATTTCCAGCATCGATGAGCTGCCACCGGGTCGACAGGCCATCACAACAGTAGCCATTTCGCAAAACCGCCGGGCCGAGGTAGTCAAGCGGGTCCATCAAGCCTGTCAGGAGGGTCAGCAAGTGTATTGGGTTTGTCCGTTGATCGACGAATCTGAAGTGCTTGCAGTCAGCGCAGCTGTAGCCACTGCCAGTGATTTGCAGTCGGAACTGGCAGATCTGAAGATTGGTCTGGTGCATGGGCGCATGAAAAGTGCTGAAAAGGGAGCGGTCATGAACAGCTTTCGTGATCACAGCATCGAACTACTGGTGGCCACCACGGTCATTGAAGTCGGGGTCGATGTGCCCAATGCCTCACTGATGATTATCGAAAATGCGGAACGTCTGGGCCTCTCACAGCTGCATCAACTGCGTGGACGTGTTGGAAGAGGTCAGCAGTCAGCCAGCTGTGTTCTGCTCTATCAACCACCATTGGGTGAATTCAGCCGCCAGCGACTGTCGGCCATGCGTGAAACCAATGATGGTTTTGCAATCGCCCATCGCGATTTGCAGTTGCGAGGTCCCGGTGAAATTCTCGGCACCCGTCAAACCGGTTTGCAGCAACTGCGTATCGCCAACATCATCAGAGATCACGCGCTGCTGCCGCTGGTTGCCACCCTGTCTGAGCAGTTGCGCGGGCAACCGGAGCGCACGGATGCCTTGATACAACGCTGGATTCGTGATGCCGAGCACTACGGTGATGTTTGACGGGACCCTTAGTACAGCTTGCTAACGACAAATGGGCGGCAGGAAGCGTAAGGCAACTGTGGTGTCGGAGGAGCAGGTCCAGGATACCGACCCCTTACTCAGCGTAGCTTGCAATACCACCAGCTTATCGGCCAGATCGCTGTTCAGGATGGGTGCCGAGGCCATGGTAACTTTGATCTTGCCAGCTGGCAAAATTTCTATGGATTGTACATAGGTTCCAATAATTGAGGTTTTCGCCGGCAGCCCCGCCGACTGATTATCATCGGGCCAGGCACTGTTGGCGATCACCGTTTCCGAGACTGCAGTTTTCGCTGCACTGGACAAGGCGAAGGCTTCTGAAACTTTCGCTCGTGATGCATAATCCTGATAAATCGGTACGGCAATAATTAGCAAAATAGAGAGCACAGCCAGCACGATCATCAGCTCAATTAGCGTAAAACCGGCCAATTTTACCCGCCACGGCTGCATCGCTAAGGCCCCGTACTACTGACTTTGAACTGCCCCAACAAACGACTCAGCTCAGACAAGGATGTGTCCATATTTTGGTCATCACCCGCCTGTTCCCTGATTGCTTTTTCCACTGCTTGTAGCCCCTGAACACGCGAGTCCAGTCCGACCAGCACATCATTCATTTCCTGTGCCAGGTCCTGCAAATGATCATGCTCACGCAACTTGATCCGACAAGTCAGATCACCGTCGGCAACATCACGCATAACTTTTTTCAGTCGATAGATCGGGCCGGCAATCCGATTACTGGTTCTTGCGCCATAATAAATCGCTACAACAACGAAAAAAACCTCGATAGCAGCCACCAGCCAGATGAAGAGCTGCAGGCGATCAGTAAATTCAGACCCAAGCAGGAAAAAAATCGCTATCAATACCGAGTTGGCTGCCAATACCGCAATCATAACCACCGGTATGATCTGACTGTACTGAAAACTTTTATCGACAATCAAGGTTGATCGTTGATTCTTCACAGCCTCATTCTCCCAGTATTGAGGACCGGATTAAAACCGCTTTCAAATCAAATCTATCCGCATTAATCTTTAACCGAATCTTCCTCATTGTCAAGAATAAATTAACAGCCCGAAAAAGGGATCAGGAAAAAAGGGTCAGAGCCCTTTATTTGAAAACATTGGTGCGCAATCCCTACTATACCAGTCATTTTCTTGCAACAAATATGTGCTTCAAGCTATTTCATAGCTGATATAGTTTACCTCTATGATTGATGACTTGAAGCCCACCACCCGCTTTAGTGGTCGTGTAGCACACTATGCACGCAACCGCCCTGGCTACCCACAAGACATCATCACCTGTCTGAAACAACATCACCACTTGCAACCATTTCACAAAGTTGCTGACTTTGGCTCAGGTACCGGGCTATTGAGTCGCTTGTTTCTCGACTATGGTAATACTGTCATCGGTATCGAACCGAACGCTAGAATGCGCGAAGCGGGTGAAAATTATTTGTCGAAATATGATGAATTCATTTCCATGGAGGGACGCGCAGAAGATTGTGGCCTGGTTAACGAAGAAATCGACTTCATTGTCAATGGCCAGGCATTTCACTGGTTTGCGGTCGAGGAAACCCGCTGTGAGTTTCAGCGCGTACTCAAACCGGACGGATGGGTTGCGCTGATCTGGAATCGCCGGCTCATTGATAACTCGGATTTCTCCATCGCTTATGAGGCCTTTCTACATGAAAATGCTATCGACTATGCGCGGATTAGCAAGCGACAAACCGATTATGGCAATATCGACACATTTTTCTCGCCTTGTCAGTATGTCGAATATTCATTTCCCAATTGGCAAATCTTCGATTTCGAAGGTCTCAAAGGCCGGGTATTATCCAGTTCCTATGCCCCGCGACAGACAGACCACAATTGGGAACAAACCTTACAACAGCTGCAGGATATGTTTACGCAGTACCAGCAAAATGGTCTTGTTCAATTCGACTACCTCACGGTAATGATGGTCGGCCACCTGGACTGAACCGCGACTTTAACACCTGAATAGCGACCAGTTTCCCTGCAGAATTTCCTGGCCTTCTACCCTTTTCCCGGCATATGAC
>CAYQAP010000005.1:25068-69223 GCA_964415515.1 uncultured Gammaproteobacteria bacterium
CCTGTGTGTAACCCATGTCCGGGCACATGTGTAACAAAATGTTAATTCAATAGATCATTTGTAACCCTGGACTATTCATGGGGTAATTTACCTACTATGCTTAGCGTACACACCGAGCTAAAAAGGAAGCTACCTCATGGCCCAAAATCGCCTATTAATCCTGGATGATGACAATCGATTACGCGCACTACTAACCACTTTTCTGGAAAAACAGGGTTTCATCGTCACTGGGGCAGAAAATGCGCGTACTGCCGAGCGTTATCTTGAGCACGATCATTTTGATGTTTTGATTCTCGATTTAATGCTGCCCGATGATGACGGCTTGTCAGTTTGTCAACGCCTGCGTGGGAAAAACTACGATATCCCCATCATCATGCTGACTGCCAAGGGTGACGATATCGACCGCATTATCGGTCTGGAGGTCGGCGCCGATGATTACCTGCCCAAACCATTTAACCCGCGTGAACTGGTCGCACGACTCAAAGCAGTGTTGCGCCGGGTCCCACCCAACAACGCCATGGCACCGGATCCGGAAGCCGTAGATATTCATTTTGGTGACTGCACGATCATTATGGCCAGCCGACAATTGCACCGCAAGGGCAAAAAGATCCAATTGACCAGTGGAGAATTCGGCATCCTGAAGTTACTCTGCAGCAACCCCAATCGGCCACTATCAAGAGACCATTTGCTTGGCCAGACTACCGGTCGTAGTCATACGCCATTTGACCGGAGTGTCGATGTGCAGATTTCTCGATTACGAAAACTTCTGGAACCAGATCCAAAGCTGCCCCGCTATATACAAACCATTCGTAGTCAAGGTTACGCCTTCATCCCGGACCGCAATCCATCTGTACCGCCACTATGAATGAAAAAGATGATTGACAGGCTGTCGAAAAATTCTCATACGGCACATTGTGGTGTGGATAACCCACTCAACACGCATGTGCGCAGTGTGTATACGGTGTTTTTTTGCGCATTATTACCTTGCCTGGCATGCACCTGAGCATTTTTCATCTGTCTGCCAAGACATCACCGTGAAACTGCTGCCAAAGTCGTTATTTGGACGAGCCTTGCTGGTGATTGTGAGTCTATTATTGCTGATGGAGCTCACCACTGCTGTACTTACCAGGGTCTATATCAATGGTGTAGTCGCCGAGCGTACGGCAGAAATTGTCGTCCGCCTGTATGGCCAGAGAAGGCTCAGTAAACTCGAACCTCCAGTGAGTTCCAGGCATTTCGATAACTACATCGTGAGAAGACTCACGCAATCCTTGCAAAACCGTTTTGGCCCTCGCGCCAAAGCGTACTTGTTTCTCGATCCGGTGCTAACCCTATGGATGTATATTCCAGACGGTAATTCAGGCCAGTGGTTAGCCCTACCAATGGATGAACTGGAACGTCAGCTTGGCTACTTTCTGCTGATTCTCGCGCTATCACTCTTGTTCTATGCCCTGGCGGCCGCCGCGATCTTTTCCCGTCGCATCAATCGACCCCTCAAACGGCTTACTCATGCTGCGCATCATCTGGCAAAAGGTGAAAGTGTGCTGCCACTGAATTTCGATCATACACATGAGTTCAAAATGCTTGGTGATGCATTTGACAGTATGTCAGAAGACATTCAAAAACTCGAAGATGACCGGCGACTGTTGCTGGCCGGAGTTTCGCATGACCTCAGGACCCCATTGGCCAGGCTTCGATTAAGTACTTCGTTGCTGGAAGAAAATGGGGATAAAACAATTCTGGATGGCATGAACAGGGATATCGAAGGCATGGATGCCATCATCCATCAATTTCTCGCCTTCGCCCAGAACGGCAGTAACGAACAAATCGAAATTCAATCCATCACAGCACTCGTAAAAGAAGCCATCGAACCCTACCGCAGCTGCGTAAAAAAACTGGAACTGCAAATCAGAGCATCGATCAAGTTACCGGTTCGGCCTCTGTCCTTCAAGCGTATGCTGACAAATTTGTTGGAAAATGCGCAAAAATATAGCAATGGAGAAATTTTTATTGCTCTTGTCATCCAGAACCGGCAACTGACAATCAGGATCATGGACCGGGGCCCAGGTATTCCAGAAAAAAGCATTGTGCGAATGCTGGAGCCATTTCAGCGTGGTGATCACGATAAACAATTGCTCCCAGGCACCGGGTTGGGACTTCCGACAGCGCTGCGCCTGGCAAAACAGCATAATGGCAAGTTAACCCTGCATAACCGACGCCACGGTGGCCTGGAAGCGAGATTGCAATTCCCTATCGAGAAGAGTACCGATGACGCCTGAAAGCATCTAAATGCATCTCCATCACTACCCATCGTAGCCGATTTCGAGGATTTCATATTGGTGCAAACCTCCGGGTGTATGCACATCCACTTCATCGCCAATTTTATGACCCAGTAATGCTCTGGCTATAGGAGAATTAAGTGAAACCTGGCCTTTGGAGATGTCTGCCTCCAGTTTACCGACAATCTGATAGCCAACCTCAGTTTCCTTCTCAAGATCCAGCAAGGTAACAACACTACCAAAAACAACCTTGCCACTCTTGCGTAAACTTGCAGGGTAGATGATCTCAGCGTGTGATAATTCGCCGTTTAACAGGGCGATTCTGCCTTCAATAAAAGCCTGCTCTTCACGGGCCGCAGTATATTCAGCATTTTCTGACAGATCACCGTGAGACCGTGCTTCGGCGATGGCTGCGATCACTCGAGGGCGCTCTACCGTCTTCAGACGTTTGAGTTCCTTGCGCAATCTCTCGACACCCTGCGCTGTTAATAATACTCGCTCCATTACGCAAACTCCTGATGCAATTCCTGTAATTGATTGATGTGAATACCCTGGCCTGAACGATGCGCATCACAGGCTGCACGCGCTGCAGCCAGCGTGGTGTAATAGGTAATCTTGTGATTCAACGCTTCCCGGCGAATCGTATACGAGTCGGCAAGACTCTGCTTGCCTTGGGTGGTATTAATAATCAAGTCGATTTCATTATTGATGATCGAATCAACAACATTGGGGCGTCCCTCAGAAACTTTATTGACAATTCCAACCTCTATCTTGGCCATTCGCAGTACTGCAGCTGTGCCCTCGGTAGCCACCAAAGAAAACCCGTGCGTACCAAGATAACGGGCCAAATCAACCATGGCCTGCTGATCAGCTTTTCGAAGACTGATCAAGGCTCGCCCTTGTGAAGGAATGGCCAGTCCTGCTGCCCACTGGGCTTTACCGAAGGCTGCCCCGAAACTGCGGCCTGTCCCCATCACCTCACCGGTACTTTTCATCTCTGGTCCCAACACCGTGTCCACACCGGGAAATTTGATAAAAGGAAAAACCGCTTCCTTGACCGAGTAGTACGATGGTGTCAATTCTTTACTGATACCCTGTGCGGACAGTGATTGGCCCAACATACACCGGGCGGCAATTTTCGCCAATGGCCGGGAAGTCGCTTTTGAGACAAAAGGTACGGTACGCGACGCTCTAGGATTTACCTCCAGCACAAAAATATCCTGATCCTTCACTGCGAATTGGACATTCATCAGACCGACAACCTCAATAGCCATGGCCATCTGGCAGGTCTGTGCATGCAATTGGCGCTGCAATTGGAGACTCAGGCTGAAGGGAGGCAAGGAACACGCCGAATCACCGGAATGAACTCCGGCCTCCTCGATATGCTCCATAATGCCACCGATGATCACCTGTTCACCATCGCAGATGGCATCGACATCAACTTCGATTGCATCATTAAGAAATCGATCCAGTAGCACCGGAGATTTGTTAGAAACAGTAATCGCCGCTTGCATATAGTTTCGCAGATCATCCTGGTTATAGATAATTTCCATGGCTCGCCCTCCCAGCACATAGGAGGGCCTGACAATCAGCGGATAGCCAATTGTTTCAGCCTTTTGCAAAGCCTCCTCCATACAACTGGCAGTCCGGTTCGGGGGTTGCGTCAAGTTCAACCGTTCAATCAGGGCCTGAAAGCGCTCGCGATCTTCAGCCAAATGGATCGCATCCGGAGAGGTCCCTACAATGGGAGCTCCTGCAAGCTGCAACGGACGCGCCAAGTTCAGTGGTGTTTGACCGCCATATTGAACGATAACTCCCGTGGGTTGCTCTACTTCTATGATCTCGAGCACATCCTCGAGCGTCAACGGCTCGAAATACAAGCGATCCGTGGTATCGTAATCTGTAGAGACTGTTTCCGGATTGCAGTTCACCATAATGGTCTGATAACCGTCTTCTTTCAAGGCGATGGCAGCATGAACACAGCAATAATCAAATTCGATTCCCTGTCCAATACGATTCGGCCCCCCACCCAGGATCATCACTTTTGGTAGCGCCTGAGCCACTGCCTCACATTCGGACTGATACGTGGAATACATGTACACAGTTGGTGTGGCGAATTCTGCAGAGCAGGAGTCCACACGCTTGTATACCGGACGAATACCCAACTCATGGCGTCGCTTACGCAGCCTGGTTTCATCAACCTGCAGCAACCTCGCCAAGCGTAGATCCGAAAAACCCTGTTGTTTTAACCGCAGCAATAAATCGGCATCCAGATCCGCAAAACTGCTTTGCTGAATCTGTTGTTCTGTTATTACCAGCGCCTTAATCTGGTCGATAAACCAGGGATCAATTCCGGTCAGAGCAGCCACTTTACTGACCGACATCTGCAACCGCAAGGCATCCGCAATAAACCACAGGCGCAGGGGCCGTGGTGTACGTAACTGACTACTGACCAGATCACCACACGATGCCGGATCTGCATCATCATCCAGCTGTGAATCGAGACCAGCAAACCCGCTCTCCAGGCTACGTATGGCTTTATGTAAAGATTCCTGGAAGGTGCTGCCTATGGCCATCACCTCCCCAACAGATTTCATCTGGGTTGTCAGTTCATCGCCTGCCTGGGGAAATTTAACAAAGTCAAAGCGAGGGATCTTGATCACGATATAGTCAATCGTCGGCTCGAATGCGGCCGGCATTGCCCCGCCGGTAATGTCATTGTCCAGCTCATCCAGGGTATAACCCACCGCCAGCTTGGCGGCAATTTTGGCTATAGGAAAACCAGTCGCCTTGGAAGCCAGCGCCGATGATCGCGACACGCGCGGGTTCATTTCCACGACGATCAGCCGTCCAGAAGCGGGATCGACGGCGAACTGAACATTCGAACCCCCCGTCTCGACACCGATTTCCCGCAGCACTGCGATCGAGGCATCACGCATATACTGATATTCCTTGTCAGTCAATGTCTGCGCAGGTGCCACCGTAATCGAATCTCCGGTATGTACGCCCATAGCATCAATGTTCTCGATCGAACAAATGATCATGCAGTTGTCCCGACAATCCCGGATCACCTCCAGCTCGAATTCTTTCCAACCGATAATACTTTCTTCAATCAACAATTCATTGGTGGGAGATGCGTCCAGACCCCGCTCACAGATATCGGTGAACTCTTCCAGGTTGTAGGCCACGCCACCACCGCTTCCACCGAGGGTAAAAGAAGGGCGAATAATCACCGGATAGCCCAGACTCAACTGCACCTGATACGCTTCCTGCATGTTGTGGGCAATCTCGCCACGTACAGTATCCAGACCGATCCTGGCCATGGCCAGTTTGAAACTTTCGCGGTCCTCGGCCTTGTCAATCGCCTCTCGGTGTGCCCCAATCATCTGTACCTGGTATTCGTCCAGCACACCATGGCGGTCGAGATCCAGTGCGCAATTCAGTGCAGTCTGCCCTCCCATTGTCGGCAACAAGGCATCCGGGCGCTCTTTTGCGATAATTTCAGCCAAAATCTGCCAATGCAATGGCTCAATATAGGTGGCATCGGCAAAATCCGGGTCAGTCATTATCGTCGCTGGATTGGAATTAACCAGTACCACGCGATAGCCCTCTGCTTTAAGGGCCTTGCAGGCCTGCACACCGGAGTAATCAAACTCACAGGCCTGTCCGATTACGATCGGACCGGCTCCGATAATGAGCACACTGTGCAGATCTTCACGCCTGGGCATCACAAACTTCCTGTCGATGTAATTTCATGTTGGCAATAAAGCGGTCAAATAATGCTCCCGCTTCGTGTGGCCCCGGGCTTGCCTCAGGATGACCCTGGAACGAAAAAACGGGTTTGTCAATGCACTCCAGCCCCTGGATGCTGTTGTCAAACAAGGAGCGGTGGGTAATGCGCAGGCTATCTGGCAGATCTGTAGTACTGACGGCAAAACCATGATTCTGACTGGTAATAAAAACCCTGCCGGTATCCAGATCCCGGACCGGATGATTGGCTCCATGGTGGCCGAATTTCATTTTTTCAGTACGGGCACCACAAGCCAGGGCCAGCAACTGATGGCCAAGACAAATACCGAACATGGGCATTGCTTGGAGTAGCAGGCTACGAATGGCATCGATAGCGTAGTCACAGGGCTCTGGGTCTCCAGGCCCGTTGGACAGAAAAATACCATCCGGCATCCTCTCCAGCACCGTGGCTGCCGAAGTGGTGGCTGGAACGACATGTACCTCACAGCCACGATCAACCAACATCCGTAATATCGTTCGCTTGACCCCAAAATCGTAGGCAACCACATTGAAGTGTTCTTTATTGTCCACCACATTGTCCACCACGGCCTGTTGATCAACCTGCTCGCAGACCGCTGCATCGCCAGGAAACCGCCAGCCAGGTGAGCCCCAATCGTAGGCTTTGGAGGTGCTGACCACTGAAGCCAAATCCATACCCTGTAATCCAGGTGCTTGACAGGCCCGAGCCAATGCCTGATTGCGGTCGAGATTGCCTCCAGCCAGCAAACAGGCGACCTGAACACCCTGTTGGCGAATTCTACGGGTCAAAGCCCGGCTGTCGATGCCGGAAATTGCCACCACTTTGTGCTCTTGCAAAAACTCCTGCAGGGATTGCCGGGCTCGAAAATTACTCGCCAAGCGGGGTAGATCACGCACCACCAGACCGGCTGCGTAAACGCCGGAAGATTCATCATCCTCTGCATTGGTCCCCGTATTGCCAATGTGCGGATGAGTCAGGGTTACAATTTGACGCGCATAGGATGGGTCTGAAAGTATTTCCTGATACCCGGTGATGGCCGTATTAAACACCACCTCACCCACCGCACAACCGTCAACACCGACCGAGACACCTTGAAATGTTGTGCCATCAGCCAGCACAAGCAACGCATTTGTAGTCAAGTTTAACCTCTGTGGAGAAAAAGATTCAGCCCCTGAAGATCAATTAACTTCGGCCTGGCAAGCCACAGCAGAGGGGACTGGAAAAGCGGGCTGATACTACACAGAGTGCGGCAGAAAATCCAATCCTACGTGCAATCAACTGGGTTGGTGATCAGGACAGCCCCCTCTCTGTAACCGGGGCGAGATAACAAACCGTAGCAAAGCAAGCATTGCCTCAACACAAACTAACCGAACCTGCGCTGGACCTCGAAGCGGTAGGTTGCAAGCGTCCAGTTGCCGCTGGCAATGTTCAATATCAGGCATCCAGGGCCATCGTGGGTACGAGCACGACCGGCAGCTCCTGGATTCAGCACCCATGGTAGCCGACTCCGGTCAACCAGCTGCTGATGTGTATGGCCAAAAATGACTGCCCTCGCTTGTGGATACTTATAGCGCAAACATTCCGGGTAATGACGGGTATCACGAATCCTGTGACCGTGCTCAATCTCCAGCGTGCCACCAGGCAGAACCAATGTGGCCGACTCCGCAAGGTCTGGTGGCTGTTTTCCGGAGACTGACCACCTGCGGGAAAACAAATCATTGTTACCCGCCACTGCCACCAGTCGATCCGTCATGGCAGACAATGATGATAACAGCTTGTCATCACCGATATCTCCGGCATGTACCAGCACATTACAGCCACGTAACACCGCCTCAACACGTGGATCGAGCCAGCCATGAGTATCCGACAAAATGCCGACCCGACATGAGTCATTCACACAATCAACCGTAGCATTCATAATCAATTCGAGTGCAGAGCGCTTTCACTGCTCTGGTGATTGATTCGCCCTGACCTGCTTACGCCGCTGCAGGCGGCGCTCCCGCGCTTCGGGTTTAACCGGAATCGTCATTTCGGCAAACAGCGCCTGCTTCAGAAAACGAAAAGCAAACTGCAGTAATCGTTCCTCATCAGCCAACAACTGCTGCATTTCTTCAGTACCGATATCAAACCCATCCCGAAATCCCTGGGACTGGATAAACAATCGAAAATTGTCCAGATCATAGCTGCAAAGATCAAACAACTGCAGGCTACGTGCGCTGGGCTGCCCTACTGTGGGTCCAGAGGTGCGCTTTTTTATGACGATGTCTCGCCATTCGCGATTGGCCTCATCATAGGCCACGACACCCTGCTCGGCTCGATACGCACCTACGGATTGTGTTCGTGGCTCAAAATGGCCCTGGCAATGCTCTTCCTTGACCAGAAAATAAATATTTTCAACAACCGATTGCTCTTGCTTGCGCATGCCCATGACCCCCAGCGCATAGTAGCGACAAGCCACCGGGCGATCCTGATAAACACTGCAGCCTTCTTCTTTAAGAAAAACACATTCACTGCTACCGGGCTTGGTAGCCAGATGCAGTCCCGGCATACCCTGCCCATCCATGGCATAGGGCAATGTGTAGCGGGCCACAAAATCAGACGAATCAAGCCCAAGATGATGTTTCAAACGAACAATATCGTAGGGAGTAATCTGGATTTCAATACTTTTACAACAGGCATTAAAACAGGAAACCGCGGGATGACAATGAAACTGTATGGTGCTGTCCTGCTCCAAAACAGCTGGTTGTATCGGTGCCTTATTGGGTATTCCCTCCCTAATCAACTGATCCAATGCTTTCTCGGTCATGATTTGCTCCTCTGACATCCTGGGTTGGATTGGCGGGCCTTAATATACAGGGATAACAGGAATCGACCGGTACATCACAGCGAGCTGCTTATATTACCTTGCTGACCCCGTGAGCGCAGCAATAAAAGGGCCGGGAAGCACGATACCTCCCGGCCCGGAACTCCTTATGAAGCGTTCAGCTCAGTTGCACACTCAGACTTGTGCACCCTGATGGGCAATGCCATCCGGCTCATTATCTGCTCGGACGATCAGCTGCACATATTTGACCTTCTTCAGTGTCCACTCTTTGGTATTGCGGTCATAACGGGAGTTGACGAAGCATTTCCAGTTATCATCATCAAGCTGCAGGAAGTCCGTTCGATAATAGTACCCGGGATAACGCGTCTCTTCACGAAACTCAATGTGCTTCATATGTGCTTCAGCGGTCAGAATACGGTGGTAATTCTCCCAAGCACGCAACAATTCGTGCAAATCCTTGGCCCGCATCTTCAGTGCATCTTCCTTAATCATCTCCAGCTTTCGTGTCGCTACCTTCATCATGGCCGCATTGGTCTGATACATGGTAGATACCCCTGCAACGTATTCATCCATGATCTTTTGCAGGCGATACTGCAGCATCTTCGGGGTGATGTAATTTGGATTGACATCAATCGCAGTGGTGTAGTCCTTGTGTTCAAGGTAGTTGCGAACCGGACGGTAGATCTCTTCAACCACTTCATCGATGGATCGCTCCAGATCAGGCTTGAATTCGGCATTGTCGAGGACAAATTTAATCATCGCCTTGGCAGCAATACGCCCTTCCACATGGGACCCGGATGAGAACTTATGCCCTGAGGCACCCACCCCATCTCCGGCTGTAAACAACCCGGGAACCGTCGACATACGGTTGTAACCCCAGTGATAGTGATCCGGCACCCCAGGCAAATCTTCCGGTCCGGAACACCACATCCCCGAACAACCGGCATGTGAACCGAGAAGATAGGGCTCGGTCGGCATCAATTCAGACATTTCCTTATCCGGCTCAATGTTTTCGCCGGCCCAAACTCCACACTGACCGATGGTCATATCGAGAAAGTCTTCCCAGGCTTCAGCTTCCAGGTGTTTGATTTCCTTGGGTGTCATATTCTTTGCCAGATTCGCCATGGCCGACGGGGTGTCCATAAAAATTGGCCCGCGACCTTCGCGCATCTCTTTCATCATCATGTGATTGCGCAGACAGGTACCCATCTTGAAACCGACCGCGTAGTGGTCATAGCCGGCATCAACCAGATCCTGGTAATTCTTTTCCTGATAGTCCTCACCAAATGCATTCATGGCCTTGGCTTTGAACAGCAAGAACCAGGCACCCACAGGGCCGTAACCATCCTTGAAACGGGCCGGGACGAAACGGTTTTCCATCAGAGTCAATTCAGCACCAGCTTCAGCCGCCATGGCATATGTGGAACCGGAATTCCATACCGGATACCAGGTGCGCCCTGTGGCTTCACCGATAGAACGTGGTCTGAAGACATTGACCGCACCACCACAAACCAGCAGGCAAGCCTTGAACTTGTAGATATACACCTTGTTTTCCCGGACACTGAAACCGGCTGCACCAGCCACCCGGCTGGGGTCATTCTTATCATTGATCAGTCGAACGATGAACACACGCTCCTGAATCTTGTCAATACCCAGTGATTTTTTTGCCGCCTCTGCGACAATCCATTTGTAGGATTCGCCGTTGATCATGATCTGCCAAGCGCCACTGCGAACAAATCGTCCGCCTTCCGCCAGTGATTTTCCTTCATCTCCTTTTTGTTTCCAGATCGGCAGACCCCAGTCTTCGAACAAATGCACAGTGTCGTCCACATGACGGCCGACATCATAGACCAGATCCTCACGAGTAATTCCCATCAGATCACCGCGAACCATGCGTACGTAATCGGCCGGATCATTGTCACCCATGTAGGTGTTAATCGCCGACAGACCTTGTGCCACAGCACCGGAGCGGTCCAGGGCTGCTTTATCGACCAGTTTGATTTTAAGGTCGGTATCCTCGGCCCAACGAGCCATTTCGTAGGCGGCTCCACAGGCCGCCATACCACCACCGATGATCAAAATATCAAGTTCTTCCTCAACTACTTCCGGATTTTCGAAACCATACTCAGCCATTTCAGATTCTCCTTGCAAATGCTGCTATATCCTGACCTGCTCTACCGAGGCGACAGGTACTTGTTACTCTGACAACTGACAACCATCAACGGTTGGCGATAAATTGACTCATATCGCAGCTGTGGGTGCCTTTGGTGAATAAGGTCGAGTGGTCACCGATCTCATCCATGATGACTTGAGGTCGATTGCCGTAGGGGTTGATCGAACCCTCGGCGGTGGTGCGAATCGGAAACTTGAAACGCTTCATATTGCCGTTACGAAATTTAATGGTCCACATAATTGACTCGCTACCACGCAGTGGTTGTACTTGTCCTCCCAAGGGAACGACATCCGCATAAGCGCGACATTCTATGGCTTGTTGTGGGCAAATCTTGACGCAGGAATAGCACTCCCAACACTGTTCGGGTTCCTGATTATAAGCCTTCATGGCCCAACCGGTTTCACTGCCATCTTTGTCCAGTCGCATCAGGTCGTGAGGACAGATGTACATACAAGCGGTCTTGTCCTGGCCTTTGCAACCATCACACTTATCGGTACGCACATAGGTTGGCATTCGCTGTTCTCCTAATATGATCAATGATTAGTAGGTTTTCTCTGGGCAAACACTGCCGAACAGTGATAAATCCGTCGGGTACCCCACCCCGGTGGACTGCATTACGCACTGTCCATGCTCAATTCACACCCCGATTTTCTATCGGTAGCACTGTATCGCTTCGAAGGCGACAACACTAATCAAATCTTCGGAGTCAGGGATAAATATTGTTTATTGCAGGGTTGGTATGCTCGAATAAGCTGTGGCCGAGAAGATGGAAATACGCCGGCAGGTGTGTGTGAGCCCTACTGGATTGCCGGCCCGGGCTGATTCGCCTGCCGTTGCAATAAATCCCGATATTCGTTCAGATCGTCGTCGTATTTTGATTTTACCCTTTCGCGCCTTTGCAGTATTTCCTGTGCAACACGCTGATACGCAACAAGCTGCTGATTGTATGCAGTCAGCAGCGATTCCAGACGTTGCTTTTCCTGGCTGTTTCTGGTGCCAGCCAATCGATCTAACAAGCTCTTGCGCTCTCGTTTCAGGGCCGAGGACAAACTGCGATTTGAGGAAACTTCATTATCGATCGCCCGCAAGTGCTTATTACGCTCCTGAATAACTGCCTGCTCAGAATCATAAAGACGAAACAATTGCTGGTCTTTTTTCTGTTGTTCCAATTGTCGCTTGCGAAGTTTGTTCAATAGTTCCAGTTGTTGCAATTTGCGTTTTTTTTCCGCTGCAGTGGGTCCGATTTCGTCTGTCAACCTGACCCCACTGGAGTCAATGCGGCGGACTTTTGAATTTTCGCACTCTTGTGCTGCAAAACCACCATAATGCCATACCCCTTTGGCATCACGACATTTGCTTATTTGTTGACCCGCCTGAGACGACTGTATCAGCAACATCGATACTGCGGCACCAATCCACAGCAGCTTGGCAAGCAGAGAAGACATCTTTTCAGCATTTTCGAAAAACAAAATAAATCCCCAGTAAAATTAAAGGTATACTCAGCACTTGCCCCATCGACATCCAGCGAAAAGCCACAAATCCGAGAAAAGAATCCGGCTCACGGGCAAACTCGATGGCAAATCTGAAGACGCCATAACCAAGCAAAAACAAGCCCATCACTGCACCCACTGGCCGCGGCTTCCTGGCATACATCCAGACCAATACAAACAACACCAGACCCTCAAACAATGCTTCATACAGCTGTGACGGGTGTCTTGGCTGGGAACCGGCAAGTGGAAAAACCATGCCCCAGGGCAGGTCCGTCACCCGGCCCCATAACTCTTGGTTGATAAAATTACCGATTCGCCCAAAACCAAGGCCTGGCGCCACCAGTGGTGCCACAAAATCACCTACATTCAGCAAGCTGTGGTGGGTTTTTCTGGCAAATAGCCAGAGAGCAACAGTAACCCCAATCAATCCTCCATGAAATGACATCCCACCCTTCCAGACTTCCAGTATAGCCAAAGGATTGGAAAGATACTGTCCTGGCTGATAAAACAGGGCATAACCGATTCGGCCGCCTAAAATCACCCCCAGTGCCGCATAAAATATCAGGTCACCCACTTCCTCAATCGTCCAACCACTATTTGCCCGTTTTACCTGGATCGAAGCCAACCACCAAGCGGCAGCGAATCCCAACAGGTACATTACTCCATACCAGTGGACCTGCAGTGGCCCGAGCTGCAGAGCGATGGGGTTAATCTCTGGGTAGTTCAACATGTGCAGGCCTGTCATTGAAGAGTAAGGGTGGCAAAAGTGTAGTGTAGTGTATCCCTGCAATCACAACCAGTCTTGCTCCTGCCAGTTACTGTTCATCGAGATCAACACAGCCGCCTATTTCTCTTCACTTACAAGGAACTGTCATTTTTATAAAAGCACGAATTCCCCTGGCAAATACACCGACCAGCTACCAGCTTGAAGCCTTCACCACCCGACCCGGGTCATACCACCCACAGCCAGTCGCTACCAGCTGATGTGAGACAATAAACGTAATCTTGAGTAATTTACTTAGTTATACTTGTCGGCCCGTCAACCCAGAAACAGAACCTGATGATCCAGCCCATCACTGCAAACCGCCTGACAGAGGCTATCAGCCCCTATCTGCTGCAGCACGCAGACAACCCGGTACATTGGCAACCTTGGGACAAGCAGGCACTGCAACAAGCCCGAGAGCTGGACAAACCAATCCTGCTTTCAATCGGTTATGCGGCCTGTCACTGGTGCCATGTCATGGCACATGAGTCCTTCGCCGATACCGCTACGGCAACTCTCATGAATCGATTGTACGTTTGTGTCAAGGTAGATCGCGAAGAAAGGCCGGACCTCGACAAGACCTATCAGTTGGTCCACCAGATTCTGACCCAACGCGCCGGTGGTTGGCCGCTGACCCTGGTTCTCGATCCGAATACGTTGATGCCATTTTTTGCCGGCACCTATTTTCCACCCGATGCCCGCTTCGGCATGCCCGGTTTTCCAGATGTTCTGCGCCAGGTTGCGGCCCACTATCAGCAACATAAAGAACGATTGCCACAACATCATGAGGCCATTAGCCAAACGCTCCGTCAACTCGAACTGCGTCCGCACCAAACACTTCCCGAAGACTTGCCTGTTCGCTGTCTGGAGCAACTGCATGAGGAATTTGATACCGAGTTCGGAGGTTTCGGAAAAGCCCAAAAGTTTCCACAGCCGACACGACTTGAGTTCTGTCTGCGCTACTCTGCAGGTGCAGCAGCTGGGGCGGAAAACGAAGCTGCCAGTATCGCTGCAACCATGGTACAACAAACCCTTTCAGCGATCGCCAATGGCGGCTTGTTTGATCATCTGGCAGGTGGTTTTTTTCGCTACAGTACGGATGACAAATGGCAGATTCCTCATTTCGAAAAAATGCTCTACGACAACGCACAACTGCTCAACCTGTACGCTCGAGCCTGGATGGTCGATAACAATGACCGCTATCGTCAGGTGGCTGAGCAAACCATCGACTGGATTATTTCCGAAATGCAGGCTCCGCAAGGTGGTTATTACTCCAGTCTTGATGCCGACTCTGAAGGTATAGAAGGGCAATACTACGTCTGGAGTCGTGAACAGGTAGCGCAGATCATGAATGCGGCTCAGTACAAAGCATTTGAGCGCAGTTACGGCCTGGACCAGCCGGCCAATTTTTCAGGTCGTTGGCACCTTCAAATCTATCAATCAATCGATCAGATAGCCACCGAGCTGCATCTGTCACCAAAAGAAACACGGCAACAACTGAACCATGCCCGCGCGGCTTTATTGCAGCGACGCCAGCAACGAATGCGCCCGACTCTGGATGACAAAATCCTCTGTGCCTGGAATGGGTTAACTTGTGCGGCCATGGCCCGGGCGGGATGGTATTTGAACAGACCAGATGCCATCGATTCTGCAGTATATACCCTGCAATTCATCCAACAGCAGCTATGGCGAAACGGGCGACTTCTGACGGTTCATCGTGCTGGCACCAGCCAGGGTGGCGCATTTCTCGATGACTATGCGTACACCCTTGATGCCATACTGAATGTTATCCAGGTGCGCTTCGAAAATGGCCTGCTGGAGTGGGCTTGTGCACTCGCCGATGTGGTGTTGGAACATTTTGCCACTGGAGAAGGCGACTATTTTTTTACCGCCAATGACGAGGAAAATATCTTGCATCGTCATCGCCCGGCAGGTGATGATGCCATACCCTCAGGTAACGGCATCATGGCCAAAGTCCTGGGGCAATTGGGTGCCTTACTGGCTGAGCCGCGCTACCTGCGAGCTCAGGAACGGCTTTTGCGCTCGTGCAGTGGTGTACTATTGCGTGCCCCTGCACACCATACCAGTCTGGTCTACGCTTCCCTGGCTCCTCATCAGAAGGTACAAACCGTAATCCTGCGTGGTCCTCGCTCGGGCATGGACCTATGGCTCAAACAACTCGCCCAACACTACCTGCCCGACCTGCAGCTTTGTTTGCTGCCGAATGAAGCCAAAAAAATACCTGAAGCACTGAGGGATAAACCCACTGCAGAAAAAGTTGTTGCCTATTATTGCCAGCAGACACATTGCCTGCCACCGCTGTACCACTGCGAAGCATTGTTGTCTGTACTGCTAAAGCAGCATTGATCTACTGGTCCTGGATCAGGAAAAAAGCTATGCTTCGTGCTGTTGCGATCAGCCTCACAAAAATCCGATCTATTTATTTAACCATTATTTTCATGGAATAATTGCCATGCGTACAAGTCAATTTCTGCTGCCAACACTGAAGGAAACCCCCACTGATGCAGAAATCATCAGCCATCAGCTGATGTTACGAGCGGGCATGATCAGGAAAGTTGCCGCAGGACTTTACAACTGGCTCCCGCTGGGTTTGCGGGTGGTTCAGAAAGTGGCCCGCATCGTCCGTGAAGAAATGAACCGGGCAGGTGCCCAGGAAATTCTGATGCCTGCGGTCCAACCTGCGGAGCTATGGCAAGCATCGGGACGCTGGCAGGAATATGGACCGGAACTGCTGCGCCTCAAAGATCGGCACCAGCGGGACTTCTGCTTTGGTCCCACTCATGAAGAGGTGGTAACCACACTCATTGCCAGTCAACTGCGCAGCTATCGAGAACTTCCACTCAACGTCTATCAGATTCAAACCAAGTTTCGGGATGAAATACGCCCCCGTTTTGGCGTTATGCGTGCACGTGAATTTATTATGAAAGATGCGTATTCCTTCGATATTGATGTGGACGGGCTCAACCGATCCTATGAGATCATGAAAGAAACCTATTTTTCAATTTTTTCACGACTCGGTCTGGAGGTCCGAGCTGTTGCCGCTGACAGTGGTGCCATCGGTGGCAATACTTCAAGCGAATTTCACGTGCTTGCTGATTCTGGAGAAGACAGCATTGCCATTTGTGAGCACTGTGGGACTGCCAGCAATGCAGAGCTGACTGAAGCATTGCCGCCGTTAGGCAAGCGTCATCCCGCCTCCGAAAAAGTCATTGAAATCGCCACACCTGGCGTGGAAACCATCGCTGAACTGAGCGAAACACTTTCAGTCTCCCCTGCGCGAACCGTGAAAACGCTACTGGTCAACGGCAGCGGTGGCATCGTCGCACTGGTCTTACGTGGCGATCATGAACTCAACCCGAGCAAAGCCGAAAAACACCCGATGGTAGCCAAACCATTGAGCTTTGCCAGTGCCGATGACATCCGCCTATCGGCAAACTGCTCACCTGGTTCTATTGGACCGGTCAACCTGGCCATTTCGATTATTGTCGATGAAAGTGCGGCACGGCTGCATGACTTTATCTGTGGCGCCAATCGTGATGGCTACCATCTCTGCGGTGTCAATTGGGGCCGGGATCTCCCCGAACCAGAGATTGCTGACCTGCGCAAGGTAGTGGATGGGGACCCCTGTCCAGTTTGTGAAGTGCATGAGGAAAACCTGCTCAGAATCTGCAGAGGCGTAGAAGTGGGTCATATTTTCCAGCTGGGCAACAAATACAGTGACCGGCTTGATGCGAAAGTCCTGGACGAGCAAGGGATCAGCAGAACCCTGCATATGGGATGTTATGGCATCGGTATTACCCGGGTCGTGGCGGCCGCAATTGAGCAACACCATGATGATCGTGGTGTGCTCTGGCCCGCAAGTATTGCCCCTTTTGAAGTCGCTGTGGTGCCGATAGGATTGCAACGTTCCGCTGCCGTAGCCCAGGCGGTCGAGAAACTGTATCGGGAGCTGAGTGATGTCGGTTTCGAGGTATTGCTCGATGACCGTCCGGAACGACCGGGAGTCCTATTTGCGGACATGGATTTAATCGGCATTCCTCACCGTCTAGTGATCAGTGATCGCGGCCTGCGAGCCGGCACTATTGAATACAAGGCACGTACCGCCGCGAACAGCCGGGATATCGCTTTGCAAGACGTGCTGACCACACTGCAAACACTGCGCCAACTGTAATCAACGATTCGATCTTATCCGGCGCCTGACCATGATGAAGGGACCAACCTCCCTCCTTGCTGTGTTTCTGCAACCGTTGCATCAGCACTGATTGCTGCTATTCCAGCTATGGCGTTACTTCTCTCTGTTCCACACCAGGAGCCTGCCAGCAAGGCCTCCGTTAAACGCATTCTTCAAAATGAGTGCCTGCTGGCTGATCTGCCCGAGAGCAACACCCGGGACCTGGAGAAGTGTCTGCAGCAATTGAAGAAACAAAACCGCATCCAGCTCAAACCAGACAAGCGATGGAAGTCACTGGAGCAATATCAACAGCCACTGCAGAAATGGGAACAAAAAATTGATCGGAATGTAAGCCACCACCGAATCTCGGTACCCCAACACCTGGCCGATGCAGCACACATCAGCGCACAAATCGAAATGGAACTGGCTTATGGCTACAAGATCATCCTGTTGCATCAAGCACATGCTTTGTGTACAACTACGCCCGTCGCCCGGGTAATCCAGCGTGCTTTGTGGCACTTGTACCAGACCTATTATCGACTCAGCCTGCAGTATCGACCTGTACCAGAAGGCATTTGGTTTGAGATGCACCAACTTTTTCAATCCTGCACAAAAAACAGGAAACAACGCAAAATTCCCCACCCACGCAACCCCGAGAGGGACTGCACGATTGCCAATACCTACCTGCAGGCATTATTGACTGGAATCTTCAATCCCTACCAACAACTCGCGAGTACCACCGTAATTGCCTGCAGCTTTCTTGATCACTTTAGCTGCAGGGCAGAACTCACAAACTATCATAACCCTGATTCCCAGCGTGGCCAGTTCGCAATCGACCCAACACTGGACTTGCCCGCCAGGCCACTGGCTCTTGCGGCATTGCACAATGACACCACAATAAAATGGCTTCTCAATACCAAACCACTGACCGAGAAACTGCGTCAATTGTGGCGACAACGACACAGCAGGAATGAGCAAAACCTGGTGCTCGATCGGTTGTTTATTACTCGAGCCTTGCGCACATGGGACCTGGCTCCATGCCGAAACAGTGAACGGCTACGTCAGAAATCGGCCTGCAGAATGGTAATCGGCCTGTCTGCCAGTCATCAGCGGATCAACAATAATTCACTGATGATCCCGGATCAACTGCTGTATCGTGCGACTACTACTGCTCAAAAAATCATTGGAAGCCGCTATCAATTTATTCTTCAACAACTCAGCAACAGCGAGTTGGTAAATCAAAATACGATGATTGATTGGCATCAGATCAACGAAAGTCCCACTGGCTTTTGTCTTTCCGGACCTCTGGAATTTGCCACAACGCTTGACTTGGGCAATATCCTGACCATCAATATCAATCGTGGCAGCTGGTATACCGGCATTGTCCGCTGGGCCAGACGACAGCAACTGCAAGTGCAAATTGGGGTTGAGAATCTGGGCCCGGGGGTAACTCCCGTGGCGGTAATGCTGGATGCAGCTCACCGTGTTACCGACATATCCCAAGGTCTTCTGGTCCCACTAAATCCGCTCCTTCAAAGACCACTTAGTGTGCTGATCGAACCCGGTATATTCGGCAAGAACCAATCCATGCTATTCGATGATGGCTACAAATTGTATCGCTTCCGTTGTGTAAAGTTATTGGAACGGCACCGATATTTCGACTGGCTGGCGCTCCAGGCCTGCGAATAGCTCACTCAAGATGAATTCTCTACAACTGAAGATGGGGCCTGTTGCCTGTCTTGCTCTGACAATACGACGGTAACAATGGCACCAATCAAGACGATCAACCAGGAAAGATACAGCCAAAGCAAAAAAACCGGTAGCGATGCCAATGCTCCGTAGATCACTTCGTAGCTCTTGAAATGGGACACGAACCAAGCAAAGCCGAATTTCGCCAGCTGGAACAAGGCAGCGGCCAGGACAGCACCTAATGCGGCAGGACGAAACGGCACCCAACAATTTGGAATAGCTGCATACATCATCAAAAATGCGGCCCACTCGAGAACAAAAGGACCGATACTGCTGAGTATCGTTGTCAGCGGTGCGAAACCGTTAACTAGACTTCCCGATACCAAAGAGGAAGTCAGCGATAGTGCCGCACCCATCAACAGTGGGCCTAACGTGAGCAGGGTCCAATACAAGAGCAGGCGCTGCAACACTTGCCGCCCTCTTTTGACCTGCCACAAGTCATTGAACGCGTCCTCAATGGTTGACAACAACAACAATGCGCTCAATAGCAGGAGAATCAGGCCAAAGCTGGTTAGACGTGCAGCCTGGTGAGAGAATTGTTCAATATTGCTGCGTATCACGTCGCCGGCAGCGGGAACAAAATGTGAATAAATGAAGGTTTGCAGCACTTCTCCCCAGTGTGAAAATACCGGAAATGCCGACACAACCGAGAGCATCACGGTCACCAGCGGAACCAAGGCCAGCAAGGTAGTAAATGACAGTGCTGCCACAGTACGCGTCACTTTTCGAGAGAGAAAACTGTCGCTTACCTGCAGGACAAGATGTTGACAATCAGTCCACTTCAACCGATATTTGCTCCTTGGTCGAATGTAGGTAACAGCACTCTGCGGTCATCTGGCACAGACAGTAAAGCCCCGTCAGGCGGGGCTTTACTGCAGCAAAATCGTTTGCTTGCTATTTCAGAAGGCCTTAGCCAGAAACGCCTTGTCAGACTCCTCGGTCACTCCCAAAGTCCAGGCTCCTCGTTGTTTGGCATGCTCTTGTGCCTGCTGTATCGCCGCGTCCGACGCCCCGCGCTGCACTTTCAGCTCTTGGCCGGGGTAGATCAAATCAGCATCCTTGATCTGGTCTGAATTGTGTTTGTACAACAATGGCCAATTATATGGATCGCCATAGATATCGTTCCTGGCCGAGATGCACCATAAACAATCGCCCTTGACCACCACATAGCTGTCATCCGCAGGCTTGGCAGGTGCCGCCGGCTGGGCCGGAGTGGCAGCAGGAGCCGGAGCAGTAACTACAGCAGCTGCTGGGGCGGCTGCAGGGGCGGCTGCAACAGGAGCTTTCTTGGCGCTGGCACACCCGGTGGCTAGTAGTGCCGCTACCACCGCGACTGTGAGTGCTTTCATTGAACTTTGCAAGCCTTGCATTCTAATTTATCCTCCGAACTGAACGGGTGGCTGTGAAATGAATAAGTAATATCGATTTGAGTCCCTCAACTGGTTAAACTAACATTCGACTACAACACTGTCAAGAACTGGCGCGGTGAATTCTTACTAAAAATATCAGGGTTTACAGATATCGAATAACCGCTGCTAGCCTGGACCTCCATACCGAAGAACCCATCCTCTGTCAGGGCTGAATGGTACGTAACTCTACGCCAGCATGGTCTTCACGCAAGATGGACAGTAAAGACAACATATCTTCGGGCAAAGACACCTGCCAACAAACTGTTTGCCCACTCCCAGGATGAACCAGGCTCAGGCGGCTCGCGTTTAGGGCCGGGCGTTGGAAATTTCGTAACAATTGCTTCAAAGACTGGCTCATATGCTGCACGATTCGAGGCCGCTCACCATATACCGGATCCCCCAGCAACGGTAACCCGATGTGCCTCATATGAACACGTATCTGGTGCGTTCGTCCGGTTTCCAGACGCACTGTCACCCAGCTGTGGGCCCGAAATTGTTCGCACAAACGGTAATGGCTGACGGCTGGTTTGCCGTTCCGGACCACCGCCATGCGCACTCGGTCATGGGGGGAGCGTCCAATGGCAGCCTCGATACGGCCCTGCTCTCTGGAGTGACCGCAGACTACAGCATCGTATTGACGGAAAACTGCATGTGTGCGCAACTGCTCAATCAAATGCAATCGTGCAAACTCAGTGCGTGCCACCACCAATAAGCCACTGGTATTTTTGTCCAGGCGATGCACAATACCGGCTCGGGGTAAAGTCGCCAGCTTCGGCTCATGAAAGATAAGTGCATTTACAAGCGTACCATCAGGATTCCCGGCACCTGGATGCACCACTAGACCCGCTGGCTTGTTGATCACCAGCAAACTGTCATCTTCAGCAACGATATCAAGCTCCAAGGGCTGCGCAATCCATTCTTTAGCTGTTTCTACAGGACACTCAATGTGAACCAGCGTGCCTGTAGCAACGACATCCCGAACTGCCATGGCTCGACCCTCGACAGTGACTCGCCCAGAACGAAACCACCTTTGCAGCGTCGCTCTCGAATACTCCGGCAACAAATCAGATAGGGCTTTATCCAATCGGCATGCTGACACCTCGGCAGGAATGCGAATAGCCAAATGACGCACTTCCTGTGTATGATTATCTGTCTGTTTCATCGCCGGTTTGAAAATCTGCTCTCTGTAACTCAGAGGACTTCTAGAATTCCTCATTTCAGAGTATCCTTCAAGATCTGGAAATTCTACCCTTGAGATCAATGCCAGTGCTATCTAAATTATCTAAATTACTCATTACCGGACTCCTGTTGGTAAGTATTGCTCTTGGCGGCTGCTCTGCCCTGAAAAAACCTGCCGATGCACAGGCAAGTTGGAGTGCCCAAAAATTCTACACCGAAGCCAAAACCGCGCTTAATGAAGGCAAATACGAAGCGGCCATCAAACTTTATGAACAACTGGAAACACGCTATCCATACGGAAAGTTTGCCGTACAGGCCCAACTTGAAGTGGGCTACGCTTACTACAAGGCAGATCAAAGGGCGTTAGGACTGGCTGCGGTCAATCGCTTTCTCCGCCTCCATCCAACCCACAAGAACGCGGCCTATGCCCAATATCTAAAGGGTCTGATCAGCTTTACAGAAGATCGGACATTTCTTGGTAAATTCGCCGGCAACGCAGATTTAAGTGATCGTGACCCCTCTGCAGCACAGCAGGCTTATCAAGCCTTCAAACGATTGGTCGAGCGCTATCCACAAAGCCCCTACTCCGAAGACGCCCGCCAACGAATCGGCTATTTACTCAATGCACAAGCCCGGCACGAGGTTATCGTGGCACGTTATTATCTTAAACGCGAGGCCTACGTCGCTGCTGTCAACCGCAGTAAAGCAGTGATCAATAAATTTTCCCAAACACCGGCGATCGAAGACGCACTGAGTATCATGATCCAAGCCTATCAAAAAATGGGGCTGCCGGACCTGGCCAGAGACACCCGTCGAGTACTGAAAAAGAATTTCCCCAAGAGTCGTTACCTAGCAGTCGGCTCCTAAAAGTAGTCTTTTGCACTCTTTAGCTTCGGCTAAAATCATTGCCGATGCAGCGCAGCGCCACCCTGTTCGAACGAAGTGCCTAGTCCGGCACTCAACAGGACCTGCCCCCTTCATTGATTAGCGGTGATATCTCGCCCAGGTCAAAGGATAACGGCGATCCCTACCGAAAGCCCGACTTGAAATTCGCACCCCCGGTGCTGCCTGCCGGCGCTTGTACTCGCTACGATCGACCAGATCAACAATGTCTTCAATCATTGAGCGGGGGTAACCTGCCGCCTCAATTTCATCAATACTCCGTTCCTGTTCGATATAGCATTCCAACACGGCATCCAACTCAGAATACGGCGGCAAACTGTCCTCATCCAGTTGATCAGGGGCTAATTCAGCGCTGGGAGGGCGGTCGATAACACGCTGGGGAATCACCCTATGTAGACTGTTTCGATACTTCACAAGTTGATATACCAGGGTTTTCGGGACGTCCTTGAGTACCGCAAAGCCACCCACCATATCCCCATACAGAGTCGCATAACCGACCGCCATTTCACTTTTATTTCCCGTCGTCACGACCATCTTGCCCTGTTTGTTGGAGATTGCCATCAACATCAAACCCCGTATTCTGGCCTGCATATTCTCTTCTGTGGTATCGGTCGGTACTGATCCAAAAACCGGCAGCATCGCTTCCATCAAAGCACGAAATGATGGCTCAATTTCGACCAGATGAGACTTCACATCAAGATTTTTCGCCTCTATCAATGCATCATCGACACTCATCTGCTGGGTATACCGAGACGGCATCAGCACCGCTTCAACCCGATTTGCTCCCAGTGCATCGACGGCAATCGCCAGCGTTAACGCCGAATCTATACCCCCGGACAAACCGACAATTGCGCCAGAAAAGTGGTTTTTATGAATGTAATCCCCAAGCCCCAAGGTCAAGGCCTGATACACCGCAGCGATGTCTTCCAGTTCGGCTGCCAGCTCACCTGAGCAATAGATCCTGCCAGAGGCCATCTTTGTGCATTCGATCCGCGCCAGGTGCTCCTGAAACTGAGGGCTGCGCTGAATCACGACACCTTCGCAATCAACCGCAAACGAACCGCCGTCAAACACCAGCTCATCCTGCCCACCCACTTGATTGACATAAACCACCGGTCGCTTGCAACTACGGGCCCTGGCGGCCACTACCCGTTGCTGCCTCATGGCCGTTTTACCACGAGTATAGGGTGAAGCGTTGAGCGACACTACAATTTGAGCCCCCTCAGCCACGGCCGCCTCAACCGGCCCAGATTCCCAGACATCCTCGCAGATTGCAATACCAACTGCCATACCACAAATCTTCACCACACAGGCTTGGTGGCCGGGATCAAAATACCGTTTTTCGTCAAACACGCCATAATTCGGTAACAACCACTTGTCATAACAGGCCGCGATCACTCCCTGCTGCAAGACGGCAGCGCTGTTGCGTAGTGTTCCACCGGCCCTCCTTGGATAGCCCACGACCACCGTCAAGTCAGAGGACAATTGTGCAGACAATTGCACCACACCCTGGTGCGCACATTCGATAAAATCTTTACGCAGTAGCAGGTCTTCCGGTGGATAACCGGTCACCGCCAGCTCGGGGAACAGGACCAGCTGTGCCCCCAGATCCAAAGCTTCATCGACAACCCGGATCATCCGCTGAATATTGCCTCCAATATCACCAACATGTGAATTGAACTGGGCCAGAGCGATATTGATTTTTTCTGTCATATTTTGCATTCGACCGATAAAATAGAATTTACATTCTCTGTTATGGCAACCGGGATACCAAGCTGATTCCCGCTTTCTTACCCCTGATCGGCCAGAGCCGCAACAAGCTGTGCAAAGCAAACCGTATCATCACAAAACAATCAACGATTTTCCAGACCCCAATCTGGCATCGCGAGAAGGACTGCTAGCCACAGGTGGTGATCTTTCCTGTGACCGGCTGCTTAGTGCCTACAGTCAAGGCATATTTCCCTGGTACAACGACGATCAACCGATTCTGTGGTGGAGTCCTGACCCCCGTTTCATTTTATACCCCACCGACCTGCATATCTCGAAAAGTTTGCGCAAAACCCTTCAGCGTGAAATTTTCACTATCACATTTGATCATGCTTTTTCTGAAGTTATCCAAAACTGCGCCTCGGCAAAGAACAGAAAACAGCAGTCAGGCACCTGGATCACAGATGACATGTATACAGCCTACTGCCGATTATATGAACTCGGCTATGCCCATTCTGTAGAATCCTGGTATCGTGGCGAGCTGGTCGGGGGACTGTATGGTGTTGCCATCGGGGCCGCTTTCTTTGGTGAAAGCATGTTCAGCCGCCACACGGATGCATCGAAAGTGGCATTAACCGCACTGGCAAAACGTCTGCAGCAATGGCAGTTTCATTTTATCGACTGCCAGATTCAATCTGCGCACCTTGGTCGCATGGGTGCGATCGATATCCCGCGAACTCGTTTTCTCATAGCGTTGCAGCAGGCCTTACTGGCTCCTGAGCATTGCGGCACATGGTGATATTTCCACGCTCACCCAAAAAACAGCGCTTTACGCATTGCTTCAGTTGAGGCATTATGCGCCCATTCTTTCAGGAATCGATTCGGGGGTTAATTCTGTAGTGGCAAAAGAAGATCAAATAGAAATGGAGGGCACCATACTCGAAGCCCTACCCAATACCCAGTTCAGGGTTGAGTTGGAGAACGGGCACGTGGTAACGGCACATATCTCCGGACGAATGCGCAAACACTACATCCGAATCTTGCGCGGCGACAAAGTTACTGTCGAAATGACACCGTATGATCTTAGCAAGGGGCGCATCACCTACCGCAACCGGTAATCCCCAGCCCCCTCTGTTTCCCTCCTACCACAGCGCATCTTCTGTCAGACTATTCTGGGCTTAAGAATCTGATGCATTGCTGCATTCACAGCTGTCAGGAAGTGCAGCACGCCCGTGAATAAGCTTGCATATCTTCAATAAAATGCTCAAAATCATGCGTGAGGGGGGCTAAGCATACTGTTAGCACGGTTATGTGCGCTACGATGGCCTTGTTCCGGGAATAGATTAAACATGGGAAAAGACTATGTCAGACAAATATCCAATTATCTCGATCACCGGCTCTTCAGGGGCTGGTACGTCAACTGTCAAAACCGCAATGCAGCATATTTTTCACCGCGAAGCAATTCATGCAACCGTGGTCGAAGGAGACAGCTTTCATCGCTATGATCGTGTCGGCATGCGAACGGCCATTGCCGAATTCGCTGCGCAAGGAAAGACTCTGAGTCATTTTGGACCGGATGCCAATCTGTTTGCTGAACTGGAATCGATGTTCGAGGAATACGGAAAGACCGGCACCGGTAAAACCAGGCTCTACCTGCATAATGAGGTGGAAGCGACTCCCTTTCATCAGGAACCCGGCACCTTTACTCCCTGGGATTCTATTGACCCGAAAAATGATCTACTGTTCTACGAAGGACTGCACGGAGGGGTGGTCACCAATGAAGTCAATATTGCGCAACATGTCGACTTGCTGATCGGTGTCGTACCAGTTGTCAATCTGGAATGGATCCAAAAGATTCACCGTGACAGCAGCGAGCGTGGCTATTCGGCTGAAGCCATTGTTGAGACCATCCTGCGCCGGATGCCAGACTATGTTCGCTATATTACGCCACAGTTTTCCAAGACTGACATCAACTTTCAGCGGGTCGCCCTGGTTGATACCTCCAATCCATTTATTGCCAGAGATATCCCGACTCCAGACGAAAGTGTCATTATCGTGCGCTTCCGTGAGCCGGAAAAAGTGGACTTTCCTTATCTGCTACAAATGATCAAGAACTCCTACATGACTCGCCGCAACAATATCGTCATCCCCGGCGCCCGTATGGGGCTGGCCATGGAAATCATTCTCACACCATTGATTCACAAACTCGTACAACGCAAGCTGCTTGCCGGCTGAGCAAACAGCTCACATACCAAAGCCAGGACCTCAGCTACGTCGACTGATCCATCAAGCCTTACGTTATCACTGAAAGTGATTGGTAGCGGGTTTTGACTTTATCTTATCTGGGAAATCTGCACTCAGGCAGAGGACCCCAGTATTAACTTGATTGCAGGATTACCAAGAATCATAGCCCATCTATGTACAAAAATTTCAGGGAAAATGTATTCCGGGGCTCCCCAGGTAAAGGCCGGAAGTATTCCCAAAGACCAAAGTAGTTGGTCCACCCCTGGATTTCAATCTACCGAACGGCGCCGTGGGCATTGCGCCCCGGTCGAAAACCATGGCTAATCTCAGAGAAGGCAGGATCGATGAGGGGAGTTAACATCATGCCCAGGCCGGGCACCCACAACAAAAAGGGCGGCCCAAGGCCGCCCATTTGCTGTATTTTCAGGACTGCTATTTTATTTTGGCCTCGGTAAAGAGCACGTGTTTGCGTACCTTGGGATCGTATTTCATCAATTTCAGCTTTCCAGTCATGGTCCGCTTGTTCTTGGTAGTCGTGTAGTAATAACCCGTTTTGGCGCTGGACACCAGTTTAATTTTATCCCGCATTTCTCACCTGCCTCCCAGATTAAACCTTGACACCCTGGCTGCGCATGTCGCGCAATGCCGCATCAATCCCATTCTTGTCGATAATTCTCAATCCCTTGCGTGAAATACGCAAGCGCACCCAGCGATTCTCACTCTCTACCCAAAAGCGGCGTCGCTGCAAGTTGGGCATGAAACTGCGACGGGTCTTGTTATGAGCATGAGATACATTGTTCCCACGCACTGTACGTTTACCGGTGATCTGACACACTCTCGTCATAATACGACTCCTGAACCGTCCTCTGTGCCCCGTGCCTGTACCAACAAACTGCGGGTTCCGTTAAATTTTTAAGGTCGGCCTTTATACCAGAAACAACCAGCAACTTCCAGAGAAATTTCCTGTCAGAGAAGTTTTTAGCTGGCTGTTCCTTCTTTGCCAATCATTACAACAAGCCTCGCGCACTAAACGACAGGGTTTCGCCCTCACCGATGATAAAATGGTCCAGCAAGCGGACCTCCACCAGATCCAAGGCTACGATGAGTCGCCGGGTCAAAGAACGATCGGCCACGCTTGGCTCAGCCACCCCCGAAGGATGATTGTGTGCCACGATCAAGGCCACTGCATTCAGAACAAGCGCCCTCTTTACCACTTCCCGGACATGCACACTGGCCCCATCCACGGTGCCGGAAAACAATTCCTCACAAGCCAAGACCCGGTGTCGCACATCCAGAAACAAACAGACGAACACCTCCCGTTGTCGATCGCGTAGATTCAGACCCAGAAATTTTTTCACCGCATCCGGGCTGGAAAGGGGATCACCACGTTGCAGGCGTTGTGACAGGCACCTGCGACCCACCTCTGCACTCGCCAGCAACCGTGCAGAACCTGCCGGCCCCAAACCATGACAGCGCAGTAGAGGCTCCACATCGGCCGACAGCAATTGGCGCAGACCACCAAAATCCAGCAACAAAGAACGTGCCAAACCAACGGCATCGATGCCGCGTACCCCGCGGCCCAGAACAATCGCCAGCAGTTCCGAATCTGCTAGCCTGTCAGCACCAAACCGAAGCAGTTTCTGACGTGGCTGCTCGTCAACAGGCCAATCTCTGATCGTCATCACAAACACCCTCCATGGCATTAGCAATTTTGCGATTTACTAGAAGCCGATTCCTTTCAACCGCTTTCACCGGTACACTCTACACTTGGAGATCATTATGGACAAGAAAAAAATTGTTATCGGTGTAACCGGCAGCATTGCCGCCTACAAAACAGCTGAACTGTGCCGCCGTTTGCGCGACCACGGCACCGAATTGCAGGTGGTGATGACTGCCGCCGCAGAAAATTTTATCACGCCTCTGACCTTGCAAGCGGTCAGCGCCGCTCCGGTACGTCTGCATCTGCTTGATGCCAATGAAGAATCCGGGATGAACCACATTGAGTTGGCACATTGGGCCGATGGTATCCTGGTGGCCCCGGCAACGGCCAACTTTCTGGCCAAACTGGCTCACGGCTTTGCAGACGACCTGCTCAGTACCCTGTGCTTGGCAGCTACCTGCCCTGTTTTCATTGCTCCTGCCATGAATCAAGCCATGTGGGCTCATTCCGCAACCCAGGCCAATGTGGCGCTGTTACAGCAGCGAGGTATTACCTTTATCGGTCCGGAAAGCGGCGACCAGGCCTGCGGTGACCAGGGTCCGGGTCGCATGAGCGAGCCAGCACAAATCATCGATCTCCTGAATGCCTCGATGCCTACCGCTAACCAGCAACCCTTGCTGAAACTACGCGTCATGGTTACCGCCGGCCCGACGTTTGAAGCCATCGATCCGGTACGTGGACTCACCAACACCAGCAGCGGCAAAATGGGCTATGCCGTCGCTGCAGCGGCCGATACTGCCGGAGCACAGGTTACCCTGATTTCCGGCCCGGTCGTGCTGCCTCCCCCCCCTGGAGTCAAGTTGCTCGGGGTGACCTCAGCGGTGCAAATGCAACAAGCCGTCCTTGAATATATTGCCGATCAGGACATTTTCATCAGCGTGGCCGCAGTTGCCGATTACCGACCCAAACAAGCCGCCCTGCAAAAAATCAAGAAAAATGCCCCCACAATGACGCTCGAACTGGTTCGCAATCCCGATATTCTGGCAACCGTGGCGGCCCTGGAAAATGCCCCCCTCACTGTTGGATTTGCGGCAGAAACCGAAGCATTACTAAGCCATGCCAAAGCCAAACTCAACGCTAAGGGTATCGATATGATCGCCGCCAATCTGCTGGGAAAACCCGGCATCGGCATCGGAGCAGATGAAAATACCCTTACCCTGATCACCCGAAACAAAGTGGTCGAACTCAAGCAAGCCCCCAAGTTGGAGCTGGCTGAACAGTTGATTGAAGCCGTCGCCGCTCAGCACCATCTACGCCAAAGCAGAAAACACCACCATGCTTGATGTCGACCTGAAAATACTTGACCCACGGCTCAATACAGTCACTGGCCTGCCGTCTTACGCCACCGCTGGTTCGGCCGGGCTTGATCTGCGTGCAATACTGGAACAGCCAATGACCCTGGTACCCGGGGCTTGTGAACTGATCCACACCGGCATCGCAATTCATATCAAGAACCCGGAAGTCGCTGCAATCATTTTGCCGCGCTCCGGCCAAGGTCACAAGCGCGGTCTGGTGATGGGCAACCTGATAGGCCTGATTGACTCCGATTACCAGGGTGAACTGATGATTTCCTGTTGGAATCGAGGTCAACTGCATCTTCAGATCCAACCCTTTGAACGGATTGCACAACTGATTTTAGTCCCGGTGTTGCACGCCAGTTTTCAGGTCGTCGACCAATTCGAAGACAGCAGCCGTGCTGAGGGTGGATTCGGCCATACCGGACGCAACTGAAACCCCAATCAACACTGCGATTTCCTTGTCTCCCACTTAAGAACCTCTATAATCTCGAACTCTACTGGTAACAACAGTGAATCGCCTTAGCCCGCGCCCTGACCCGGATGCTTCGAAGCTATACGGAAACAGGAGCCTTGGCCACCATAACCGTGTGACAGAACCATGATTGATACTGACTCCATCTGTAAAAGAGAATCTCTGGCATGAATGACCGGAACACCGACCAACCAGGAACCACCAACCTTGGTCTGCTCAACATCGAAAGTGCAGCCTATCTGGATGACCTGTATCAAATCTTTCTGCAAAACCCTTCCAGCATCGATGCCCACTGGCGTAAGGCTTTTAATCAACTCAGTGCCACTCCAGTAGCGCCGCTGCCAGGCCAACCCGTCGAGACCAAACAAAGCAGCGAACCAGACCCTGAGATCGTGGACAAACAAGCAGGGGTCATCCGTCTGATCAATCACTACCGAAGCAATGGTCATCTTGTCGCACAAACCAACCCACTGGAAAACGCCCCATCCCCCTTGGATGAACTGGCGATCACCTCCCATGGCCTGGGAGAATTTGACCTTGATCAACTATTTTTTACTGGCTTCCTGAGTGCCGAACCTCGCATGTCCTTGCGCAATATTGAGCAGTTATTACAGACTGTATACTGTCGCTCGATCGGCTTCGAGTATATGTATATGACCGATCCGGTACAGCGGCGCTGGATGCAGTCACACATCGAAAAACTACCGGCACTGACCCCCTTTAGCACCGAAGAGCGAAGAGTTTTCCTTGATCGTTTAACCGCAGCCGAGGGTCTGGAGAAATACCTGCATACCAAGTATGTCGGCCAAAAACGTTTCTCGCTGGAAGGTGGAGACAGCCTGATCCCCATGATCCATGACCAGATTCAACGTTGCGGGCAGTACGGCGCCAAGGAAATCATCATCGGCATGGCCCATCGGGGACGACTCAATATTCTGGTCAACGTGCTGGGTAAGAATCCTGCCGACCTGTTCAGCGAATTCGAGGGCACCCAGCAAGTCATTGAAGACGATGCCAATACCGGTGACGTGAAATACCACATGGGCTTCTCGTCGGACATCTTGACTCCGGGGGGACCGGTCCATCTGGCCTTGTCTTTTAACCCATCACATCTGGAGATTATCTCCCCGGTGGTCGAAGGTTCGGTACGGGCTCGGCAACACCGCCGATTGGATCGAGACTATCATCAAATTATCCCCATACTGGTGCACGGTGATGCGGCCCTGGCGGGTCAGGGTGTGGTCATGGAAACACTCAATATGTCTGAGCTGCGGGGTTACAAAACTGGTGGCACCATCCATATCGTCATCAACAACCAAATCGGGTTTACCACCAGTCACCCTGAGGATACCCGCTCCACGACCTATTGCACCGACATCGCCAAAATGCTGCAGGTGCCAGTTCTGCATGTCAATGGTGATGATCTGGATGCTGTCATGTTTGCATCCCGTCTTGCCCTGGAATACCGCAGGGAGTTTCATCGTGATGTGTTCATTGACCTGGTCTGCTATCGTCGGTTGGGACATAACGAGGCCGACGAGCCATCAATCACCCAGCCGTTGATGTACCGCACCATCAAAAGCCACCCGACGACCAGAACAATCTATGCTGAACAACTGATCAGCGAAGGGGTTATTTCCGAGGAACAAGCCGCTGCCATGGCCATGGGGTACCGGGACAACCTCAGCAAAGGCAAAATTGTCGCCGGCCAGATTGCGATACCGGAAAAACACAAGAACATGGTCGACTGGCGTCCCTACATCAATGTCGACTGGACCACTGCAGCGGACACCCGGGTCAGCATCGAACGTATCCAAGGATTGATGGACAAGGTCTTGACTCTGCCCGCTGACTTCACGTCACATCCCAGAATCAGCAAAATCATAGAAGACCGCAAGCGCATGAATGCCGGTGATATCGCTGTGGACTGGGGTTTTGCCGAGCTGGCTGCGTACGCCACCCTGCTCGAAGATGGCTTTGAGGTCCGCCTGACCGGTGAAGATACCGGCCGCGGCACCTTCTCACACCGTCATGCGGTTTTGCTCGACTACAAAAATGGCGAAGAATTCACCCCACTGGCAACTACAACACAGAACCCTGATCAACTTTCCATTATCAATACCCTGTTGTCCGAGGAGGCCACATTGGGTTTTGAGTACGGCTACGCCACCACCAACCCGCAGGCCCTGGTCATCTGGGAAGGGCAGTTCGGTGATTTTGTCAACGGCGCCCAGGTGCTGATTGACCAGTTCATCTCCAGTGGTGAAGCCAAATGGGAGCGACTGTGTGGACTGACTCTGTTCTTGCCACACGGCTATGACGGACAGGGGCCTGAACACTCTTCGGCAAGAATCGAGCGCTTTCTGCAATTGTGTGCGGCGCAAAACATCCAGGTCTGTGTGCCCAGTTCTCCGGCCCAGATGTTCCACATGCTACGCCGACAGATGATCCGACCCATGCGCCGACCGCTGATTGTGATGACCCCAAAAAGTATGTTGCGGCGCAAACTATCTGCTTCACAATTGTCAGAACTTTCAGACCGGTGCTTTCAAAACCTGATCCCGGAAACCAGTGACCTTGATGACTCCCAGATTGAACGTATCGTGCTCTGCTGCGGCAAAGTCTATTATGATCTCTATGAGCTGCGCCTGGCACTAAAGCAGCACCGTGTCGCTCTGCTGCGCATCGAACAGCTCTACCCCTTCCCGCGTAATGATTTGAGTGAACAACTGACCCGCTACCCGCAGGTCCAAGACATTGTCTGGTGCCAGGAAGAACCTCAGAATCAAGGTGCCTGGTATCAGATCCAGCATCACATCAGATCCTGTCTGCAAGCCCATCAAACCCTGGGGTATGCCGGTCGCAGCGCCACAGCTGCACCTGCGGTCGGCAACCACAATCTGCATATCAAACAACAGAAGAGCCTGGTCAACAATGCCCTTGATCTGGGTTATGACGCTGTGTGAATCACCACCAAGAGGATGACTCAGATGCTTATTGAAGTCAAAGTACCGGTATTACCCGAATCCATCACCGAAGCCTCTGTTCTGGATTGGCACAAAAATACTGGAGACAGTGTCCTGGAAGGAGAAAATTTGGTTGATATTGAAACCGAAAAAGTCACCATGGAAGTGCCTGCTGTAAGCAGTGGCGTATTGCTGGACATCCTCCAGCATGCCGGTTCCATGGTAACCGCAGAGCAAGTGCTCGGTCATATTGATGACACGGCAACAGCCTCTGCGTCGAGTACTGCCAATCCAGCCACAGCCCCGGCAGCTCCCACTGCCCCTGCCCCTGCCGATGTCAGGGATCCAGGGCCGGCGGTGCGTCATCTGGCCGCCGAACATGACATTGACCTATCCACAGTTGCCGGCTCGGGCAAGGATGGCCGGGCCATCAAGGAGGACCTTCTGACCCTGTTGGAACAATCAACACTACCCAAAACGACCGCTGCACCCGCGGTCATCGAGACACCCGCAAGCAGATTCCCGAGAACAGCGGACCAACCCACCCTGCAAGCAGAACGCACCGAGCGCCGCGTAACCATGTCCCGCCTGCGCCAGACCATTGCTCGGCGCCTGGTTGAGGCACAGCACACTGCTGCCATGTTGACCACCTTCAATGAAGTAAATCTCCAGGCCATAATGGATCTGCGCAAGAAATACCAGGATACCTTCGAAAAACAGCACGGAACCCGACTCGGCTTCATGTCCTTTTTCGTCAAAGCCTGTGTAGAAGCCCTGCAGCATTTTCCAGCCGTCAATGCCTCCATTGATGGTCGTGACAGGGTGTATCATGACTACTATGACATCGGCATTGCTGTCGCTTCACCGCGAGGCCTGGTAGTGCCCGTCCTGCGCGATGCGGATCAAAAAACCTTTGCCGACATTGAAATCGGGATCCGTAACTTCGGCGACAAGGCAAAAGCCGGCACCCTGTCTTTGGACGAACTCAGTGGCGGCACCTTCACCATTACTAATGGAGGGGTTTTCGGCTCACTGCTCTCCACCCCCATCCTCAACCCACCACAAAGTGCCATTCTTGGGATGCACAAAATCCAGGCTCGACCAATGGCTGAGCAAGGCGAGGTCGTCATTCGAGCGATGATGTATCTGGCCCTGACCTATGACCATCGCATTATCGATGGCAGTGAGGCCGTCCGCTTTCTGGTTGCCGTCAAGGATTCACTGGAAGATCCAACCCGCCTGCTGCTACATATCTAAATAACCAGGAAATAACTATGACTTCTACGGACAATAGCTCAACGATTGAGGCCACAAATTTTGATGTGGTTGTTATCGGTGCTGGCCCGGGTGGTTATGTCGCCGCCATCCGCTGTGCACAATTGGGCCTGAACACGGCCTGTGTCGATGACTGGGAGAATGCCCAAGGCAAGGCTTCGCTAGGTGGTACCTGTTTAAATGTCGGCTGCATTCCTTCCAAAGCCCTGCTGGAGAGCTCGGAGCAGTTTTATCGCCTCAATCACAGCCTGGCAGCACACGGCATCAGCGTTGCGAACCCCGGCATCGATATAGCGAAAATGTTGGCACGCAAAGACAAAATTGTCAAAGCACTCACCGGCGGCATTCAGCAATTATTCAAAGCCAACAAAGTGACTTTCGTACACGGCCGGGCCACCCTGCTGGCGGGTCGCACGATCGAAGTTCGCGACAACCAGCAGCAGCTAACCCAGACCCTGCAGGCCAGGCAGGTCATCATCGGCGCCGGCTCAACACCGGTCACAATACCGGTTGCCAAAACCGATGGCCAGCGGGTGGTCGATTCTACCGGAGCACTGGCTTTTACCGAGGTACCCGATCACCTGATCGTGATCGGTGCCGGTGTGATCGGCCTCGAGTTGGGCAGTGTCTGGCGTCGTCTCGGTGCCCAAGTCACTGTACTGGAAGCACTGGATGAATTTCTACCTATGGCCGACCGGGCGGTTGCCCGTGAAGCGCAAAAGCAATTGCGGCGCCTGGGCCTGGATATCCTCCTGGGGACCAAAGTGACCGCCAGCGAAGTCGCCGATGGCAAGGTCACAGTTCACTATCAAGACCCCCAGGGGAGCCAGTCTGTAGTCGCCGACCGGGTGATCGTGGCCGTCGGCCGCCGACCCTGTGGTGCCGGAGCACTGGGCCCGGACAGTGGTGTCCAACTCGATCAGCACGGCTTTATCGAAATCGATAAGCACTGGCAAACCAGTGTAGCCGGGATCTATGCCATCGGTGATGCGGTCACCGGGCCAATGCTGGCCCACAAGGCTTCTGAAGAAGGTGTAGCTGTCGCCGAAATCCTTGCTGGCAAGCCCGGTCATGTCAATTATGAAACGATTCCTGCGGTCCTGTACACCCATCCTGAGGTGGCTTGGGTCGGAGAGACTGAGCACAGCCTGACCGAGCAGGGCATCCCCTTCCAGACGGGGCAGTTTGCCTTTGCGGCCAACGGCCGGGCTCGCGCCATGGAAGATCCGACAGGCTTTGTAAAAATCATTGCCCACCAGAAAACCGACCATATCCTCGGTGTGCATATGATCGGTCCAAACGTTTCCGAATTGATTTCAGAAGCTGTGCTAGCGATGGAATACTCTGCCTCTTCTGAAGACCTGGCTCGCACCATCCATGCTCATCCAACTCTGGCTGAGGTCATCCATGAAGCGGCTCTGGCTGTGGACAAACGGGCCATTCACAAAGCCAATTAGCACTACACTACCCGTTAACCTGGCAAGCCGGGTTATTTCCATTTATCTTAATTTTCGAGTACAACCATGACAGAACTGGCAGCAGATATCTTTAAAGCCTACGACATTCGCGGCGTGGTCGACAAGACCCTCACCGTTGAAGCGGTCCACGCCATCGGCCAAGTATTGGGCACGATCGCTCTGGAACAGAATATCCACACTATTGTAGTCGGTCGCGATGGGCGACTTTCCGGGCCCAGACTGCAGACGGTATTGATGGAGGGTGTGACGGCCAGTGGCTGCGATGTCATCGACATCGGTATGGTGCCCACCCCATTGGTGTATTTTGCGGCCCAGTATTTCGGTTCCGGTTCCGGCCTGGCCCTGACCGGCAGCCACAATCCGCCGGACCACAACGGTATCAAGATGATGATCGGAGGAGAAACCCTAGCAGCAGAGGCCATCCAGGTCATCCGTCAGCGTATTTTGGAACAGCATCTGCGTCAGGGTAAAGGACAAATTCGCCAGGAATCGGTGATCGATCGCTACATGACCCGAATTACCGATGATGTCAAAATGGCCCGATCAATGCAGATCGTCATGGATTGCGGCAACGGGGTTGCCGGTGCGGTAGCCCCGCAGTTGTTTCGAAACCTGGGCTGCGAGGTCATAGAACTGTTCAGTGAAGTCGACGGCCATTTCCCCAACCACCACCCGGATCCCAGTCAACCGGAAAATTTGCAGGACCTGATCGCCAAAGTCCAGTCCAGCGGTGCAGAACTCGGTATCGCCTTTGATGGTGATGGTGACCGCCTTGGAGTGGTCACACCGGATGGCACAATCATTTGGTCAGATCGACAGATGATGCTGTTCGCTCGCGATGTTCTGGAGCGCCAAGCAAATGCGGAGATCATCTATGATGTCAAATGCTCCCAACAATTGCCCAAAGTCATTCTCGAGGCCGGAGGCAAGGCAACCATGTCCAGAACCGGGCATTCCTTTATCAAAAAGGCCTTGCGTGAGAGCGGCGCCGCACTGGCCGGGGAAATGAGCGGACATATCTTTTTCAACGAACGCTGGTACGGCTTTGATGACGGTCTTTATGCTGGCTGTCGTCTGATGGAACTGCTGTCCAAAGCCAGCAGCACTCCACAGGAGGTTTTCGCCACCCTTCCCGATACCGTCAACACTCCGGAACTGCGCATTCATTTTGCAGACGGCAATCATCATGCTTTCATGAGTCGACTGGCTGCAGCAGCTGATTTTCCTACCGGCAAGGTCAGCCTCATCGACGGTATTCGGGTTGATTTCGAAGATGGTTTCGGCCTGGTTCGTGCTTCCAATACCACACCCATCCTGGTGCTGCGCTTCGAGGCCAGTACCGAACCAGGTCTGGAAACAATCATGCAACAATTCCGTACCCTGATTTCACGTGTTGATCCAGAATTGTCACTGCCATTTTAGCCTGATCTGCACTCCCCTTGCGCTCCGACCGGTGGTGAGCTGGAGCCACCTGGATTAGGCTCCCGCCTATGGATCACAGTACCGTAATCATTACCCAGGTCTGGTTGAGCGGCTTGGCTTTTGCATTAATCCACAGCTTGTTCGCCTCGCAGGTCGTTAAGCATTGGTGCTATCAAAAAGGTCTCATCGAGCCCCGTTATCGTCTGTTCTATACCTTGCTCGCAATGCTGCTGACCGGCTTGTGGATCTTCTATGTCCGCCAGCTCCAGGATGCGCCACTCTATGCATTCAAGGGCATTGCTCGCTATCTGTTACGCGGGCTCCAGCTGGTCGGTGCAGGTATCGCTTTGGCTTCCTTCCTGCCGATCGATGGCGCTGCTTTCCTGGGCCTGAAACGTAGCAGAGAAACCCAGGATCCGTTTATCGTCAAGGGGATCTACCTCTATCTGCGCCACCCCATGTACAGTGGCACCATGCTGTTTCTTCTGGCCGACCCCACGCAGACTCAGGTTGGCCTGCAGTTCACGCTGGTGATCTGCGCATATTTTCTCATCGGCTCACGCCTGGAAGAGCAACGTATGATCCATCAACACCCGGAATATGAACAATACCGTCAACACACTCCTGGCTTTATCCCCCTGCCACAGCCGCACAAGCCCCCCAATCCCTGACCCTTCGCTTCCATGCTACTGCGTTTGCTCTATCGGTGCTCACTGCTCAGCATATTGTTCCTGCTCGGTACCACCCTGTACTTGCAGCACCTGGACCCGGAATTGCTGATCGAAACCGATGCCCTCAGTGAAGCGAAAAACCTGGCTCAGAAAAACCGCTGGCCTGAAGTACGCATGCTCGCAGATTTTGCCGCAGACTATCCCCAAAATGGCCTCAAACAAACTGCCCTGGATTTGCGCCAACAAGCCGACCTCAACCTCACCGACCGCTGGCATACCCTGCAGAGCTTTGTTCACGGTGCGGCCAGCGGGCAACCGGTCGATAACGCCAGCCTGCTGGGCACCATCAGCCTGGATATGTTTGTGATTGGTGATATTCGTGACTTACTGGTCCAAGGCTGGAATGCGGCCCAGGGCCGGGAAACCGACGGTCTGGTGATTGGCCTGTCCACCGCCGGCTTGGCCACCACCTTGGCACCGCAACTGCACTGGGCGCCGGCACTGCTCAAGGCCCTGCGTCGCAGCAGACGGGTAAGCCCAAAACTCACCCGCATCTTAACCCGGCAACTTAAAGCCGGGGAATATCGCCTGGCTGGCCAGTTCATCGTTCAGTTTGCCGGTGCTGCCTGGCATATGGGGCCTGCAGGAATCAGTGGTGTGATGAAGTGGGTCGATACTCCCCAGACTATGACCAGGCTGGCCAAGGCAGCGAGCATCAGCAGTCGAGACAGCTATGTAGTCACCCGCCTAAGCCGGGGTACGTTACTGGCAAAGATCAACAACCAAGGCAGCAATATTGGCCTGCTGGCAAAATCAATTCGCCGCGGCAGCCGCATCACCAAGGTGCTGATCAAATCTGCTCGTACCGTCCCCACACCACTGCTCTGGCTGCTGCTTGCCGTTACCCTGCTCGCACTATTTCAGCACGCTCGATTCAGCCGGAATAACGCAAGACTGCAATAAAGTGGCTGCTACTGCCAGCCAAAACGAACAAATGCCAGATGAAGTGACTGTAGTGAACCCGATTATCCAGCACATAAAAAATGACACCGATGGTATAGGCCAGGCCGCCGGCAGCCAGCCAGAACAGGCCCCATCCCGGCATACTTTGCCACAGGGGTTTGATGGCTATGACCACCAACCAGCCCATCGCCAGATACAGCAGGGTTGAAAAATGCGTATGCTGGCCTTTGCCAAAAACCTTGTAGAGAATCCCGGTTAGTGCCAGACCCCAGACCAGGCCAAACAAGGTCCAGCCCCAGGCACCCTGCAGCACACCCAGTGTGAACGGGGTATAAGTACCAGCAATCAGAAGAGAAATTGCCGTATGGTCGAAAATCTGGAAAATCCGTTTAGCCCGATTACGGGGCAACGCATGATAGAGCGTCGAGGCCAGATACATCAGCAACAAGGTAGTGGCAAACAGGCTCGCACCCACAACCGTGGCGGCACCACCACGCTGCAAAGCAGCCATGATCAAAACAGGTGCTGCCGCTGCGGCAGCAAGCGCGCCAATACCATGGCTGATGCTATTGGCAATTTCTTCACCAGCACTCTGAGGTCGTGTCTGCACAATTGATCCCAAAAAACTTGATTGTACTTAAATTTCCCAGAATCATCGATGCCAATCAACATTCAGCGAAATGTGTGCTCAGCGCATGTAGCACCTGACCAGAAGGTGGCGTACTAGTTTCGATCGCACAGCGCAGTCAGGCTTTTCAACTCACGGCCCAGCTGTCTGGACATGGTCACCTCGGCACTCGACATATAACGCTCATGGTTTTTCTCGACGGTATCCAGGTCGTACAGGTAGTTCACCATAACTCCATAGGATTCAAGCAATCGTTCCTGCGAAAGATCTGCAAAGAGGCTGATACGCTCCAGGCGCGCACCATTGGCCAAGTGGAATGCCGAGACCGGATCATAAGCCAACCCCTTGCGTTTGCACCAAGCCAGGTAGGTCAATGCCAGCCTGGCCAGGGGGACTGCCAACAACTCTTTTTGCGCAACAATATCACCGGCAAGTAACGACATAAAAGCCTGCACGACATCATCCTCACCACTGGCGATGCATAATTTTTCGGCCTGATCTGCCAAAACTTTCGACACTTGAGCCCGATCTATGGGGTTCCCCTCTTGATCGATACCTTCGAGTACCCGGCGAAAACGGGGCATCGGTGAAAGCGTTGCAAAGCGGTTGATCGCCGGCAATTCATCCACCAGCTCATTGACCACCTGCTTGATCAAAAAATTGCCGAAGGAGATACCTCGAAGGCCATCCTGGCAATTATTGATGGAAAAAAATATCGCGGTATCTGCCTGCTTCGGATTGAGAACAGGAGCGTCCAGATCCAGTAACGTGGGTGCGGTAGCCGGCAACCCTCGAGTCAGTGCGACTTCGACAAAAATCAGTGGCTCACCCACAAGTGAGGGATGGAAAAATGCAAAACAACGACGGTCTGCGGCCAACCGACGTCGTAAGTCATCCCAGTTTTGAATCGCGTGTACCGCTTCATAGGTGATCAGTTTTTCCAAAACTGAGGCCGGTGAGTCCCAGTCAATTCGGTGCATCTGCAAAAAGCCTCGATTAAACCAGGACAGAAACAGGTGTCGAAAATCGGCATCCAGAACCTTAAGCTGTGGTCGTTCATGCAGTTGTTGTAACAAGTTGGCGCGCAGTTTGACCAGCAACGCGGTCGCTCGAGGTGCCCGATTGATACGCCGCAGCAATTCCTGGCAGGGAGACTCGATCGCGGCATTCAGGCGCAGATAGGCACCTAGTTCATCGTCATCTACACGGTAGGCTTGTGCAGCGTCGAGGATTGCATCCCGGTCTGGTTGAAATTGTGCCGCCAGCAGTTCCAGAAAAGTCGTCTGACCGGCCCCATCCAGGGCTTCGAGACCGCGCTGCACTTCCCGGGTCAGTGCCGTGCCGGAAGCTTCACCAACACCATCGAGCAATCTGTGACAAAGATTGATGAGCTCACTGGGCAATCCCTCGCCGCCTTGCAAGCGCAATAAGTCTCGACCCCGGTCTGCGATCGAATCCCAGAGCTTGTCAAACCACGCTGCTCTCATAAGGCTGTACCCATCAGCGCAACCGGCAGCCAGGTGGCCAGTTGGGGAAATATCGAAAGCAAGATAATACCAAGCACCATACAGAGCATGAACGGCAATGCTCCTTTAAGAATCGTCGGCAAAGAGACATCTGGCACAATGCCATTGATTACATAGAGGTTTAATCCTACCGGCGGGGTGATGAGACCGATTTCCATATTGATCGTCAATACCACCGCAAACCAGTAAGGATCAAAACCAGCCTGCTCAATTATCGGCAAAAGAATAGGAGCGGTCATCAGAATTACTGCCACAGGGGGCAGGAAAAACCCGGCAACCAGTAAAAAAACATTAATCATGCCCATAAGGGCCCAGCGATTGACATCCATTTCGGCAATAAAATTTGCCACCGACTGGGTGACAAATAATGATGACATCATATAGGAAAACAATACAGAAGTACCGATGATCATCAAGATCATGACACTTTCCTTCATCGAATCACTAATAATCCTCCAGAGCCGTCTGGGCTGCCAGATCCGGTAGATAATGGCCACCAACAACAAACTGAACAGGGCACCGACACCGGCTGCCTCCGAGGGTGTGGCAACTCCACCGTACAGCACATAAAGAATCCCGACAATGATAATCAGGAACGGCGCTACCCGCAGCAGAACTTCCAGTTTCTCCTTGAGTGAAAAGATCCGCTGCACATCTCCAAATCGGTAGCCCTGACGCCATGCTGTATACAATGACCAGGACATGAACAAGGTCATCAACATCAACCCTGGCAGCACCCCGGCAATAAACAAACGGCCGATGGAGGTTTCGGTGGCAATACCATAGACAATCATGGTGATCGAAGGTGGAATCAGAATTCCCAGTGTACCACCCGCTGCGATTGCTCCGGTGGCCAAACCATCCGGAAAGCCACGCTGACGCATTTCCGGTATACCCATTTTACCAATGGCAGCACAGGTAGCCGGAGATGACCCGGAAAGCGCAGCAAACACCGCACAAGCACCGATATTGGAAATAATCAGCCCACCCGGCACACGATTGAACCAGCGATCGAGTGCTTCATAAAGATCCTTGCCAGCCGGGGATGATGCAACCGCAATCCCCATCACGATAAACATGGGGATAGAAACCAGAGAGAATTCGGCCAGACCCGAAAACATGGTTTCCGCAAGAATACTCAAGGCGCTCATGCCATCGAATATCCAGAGAAATAGCACGGAGACAAATCCCAGGCCGATGGCTACGGGGATACCGGTAGCCAACACCACGATGGTCACAACCGCAACCAGGGCGCCGATCCATAGCGGATCCAACTACTCGCCCTCGGTCATGGATGCTTCGATCACAGAGGATTCTGATTTGCCGGTAAAGATAGTAATGATATCAGCTAGATACTGCAGTGACAGCAAGCCAATACCCAGTGGAATAGAGAGATAGGGGATCCACAATGGCAGTGCCCAGATGGTATCGGTGGTCCAGCGATTGACCAAAGCGTCATAAAACAGCTGATAACCGTCAACCGCCAATATCAAACAGAAAGCCAAACCGCCACAACCCGCGATCAGCGCCAGCAATTGCCGCCCGCGCGGCCCGAGATAAAGGGGCAACAGATCCACATTGACATGGCCCCGAATCAACAGCACATAGGGGCTGCCGATGAAGGTCGCAGCGACCAGGGAAAAAATGACAAATTCGGTCTGCCAAATTGTCGAAGCTTTAAGAAGATAGCGCATCACCACCATTTCAGTGACCACCAGGATAGCCGCTACAATCAGCAAGGCGGCAACCACGCCACAGGCCCTTGATACGGCAGCGACCAAGCGTACAAATATGCGCATCAATCTGCTTTGCAAAGAGACAAACGACTGTACCCGGACAGGCTCATAACTTCCTGCCCGGGGGGGTTTTTTATCACCCGTGCTTCACTTGACCGACAGTGCTTTGTCTATCAGCTCCTTGCCGCCGGGAACCTTTTCAGCAAAATTCTTGTAGGAAGTCTGTTTGGCAATCTTGATCCAGGCTGCAGCCTGCTCTGCATTCATGGTCACGACCTTGACCCCGGCCTTTTTAAATACTTCGACCATTTTGCTGTCCAGGCCCTTGGCCTTTCCAGACATATAGACTTCTGCTTTTTTACCTGCCGCCATCAAGGCATCCTGCTGCGCCTTGTTGAGCTTGTCCCAGCTTTTCTTCGACATCAGGATCGGCTCATACATGAACCACAGGGCATGGGCACCTGGTGCGGTCAGGCATTTAACCTGCTCGTAGATCCGGTAGGATACGAAGCTTCCGGAACTGGTATTGGCGGCATCCAGTACCCCGGTTTGCATGGCCTGGTAGATCGCAGAACTGGGCATGGAGGAAATCGATGCACCCGCACCAGCCAGCATTTGCTCAAACGCTGGACCAGCGGCACGGGTCACCTGCCCCTTGATGGTCTCCGGTCCGAGAATGCAGTTCTGTTTGGAGGCAAAGCCACCGGCCAGCCAAGCATCAGACAACACAATAACTCCAGCATCGTTGATGATTTGTTTAATGTCGGCCATAAATGGCGATTGATTGAGGCGCGACGCATGGTCATGGTTCTTCACCAGACCCGGCATCAGGGTGGCAGAAAACTGTGGAAACCGTCCACTGGCATAATCCAGCGGGAACGCAGAAATATCGAGTTGCCCTTTTACCATGGCCCCCCACTGCTGTTTCGGTTTGAACAACGATCTTCCGGGATATACCTTGATCTCAAGGTCCACATTGGCCGCAGCCGCATCCTTGGCAATAATTCGCACCATTTCATCACGAACATCCCCTTTACCGCCTGGCCACTGATGGGAGGCTTTGAGGGTTACGGCCTGTGCCCCGGCAGCTACCAGACTGACGGTTGCCAGCAGCAAACTGCTGGCAGCTAACTTTTTAAATTGTTTCATGGTGTTCCTCCTGATACGGTTTTTTCAATAATGGCGTGCGGCCATTCGCATGCCTTTCAGCTGCACGACAAGCCTGTGGCTATGCCAAGCTATTACAGGATTACATACTTGTCAACCCAGTTTGTATGCAATTTTTACTTGATTGCACTCAAAAATCTCTGTTAAGGTAC
>CAYQAP010000005.1:69323-77332 GCA_964415515.1 uncultured Gammaproteobacteria bacterium
CCCAGTTTGTATGCAATTTTTACTTGATTGCACTCAAAAATCTCTGTTAAGGTACGTCCAGCACCCGTTGATCTTGGCAACGGAACCATGCTGTGGGCATCGTGCCAGTGCATGATGGGAGATAAGGAATGATGGAGTTTGGGTTGAGGAAGCATCGCCACACTCTCGACTAACGGAACTTGACTCGCGGGAACGACTGCTCTGTCGTCAGTTACAATAATGGGAAAACAAGCATCTAAATTACTGGAATCACTGGAGCAAGAGGTGGTCACAGGTCGTCTGCCCCCAGGCACTCGCCTGGATGAAGCGCGCCTGGCGAAGCGATTTGGAGTGTCCCGGACGCCGGTCCGGGAGGCCCTGAATCGACTGGCCGCAACCGGACTGGTGGAGTTGCGCCCACGGCGTGGCGCAGTCGTCGCCGCCCCTGATCTGAAGCAATTGCTGGAAATGTTTGAGGTCATGGCCGAACTGGAGGGGCTATGTGGGCGCCTGGCAGCACGGCGCATGTCTGCGGCGGAACAAAACACACTCCAGGCCGCACATGAAGCCAGTCGTGCTCATGTCAAGGCTGAGGACTCGGAAGCCTATTATCAGGCCAACGTCATCTTTCACGAAGCCATCTATGCCGGCTGCCATAATCACTACTTGAGTGATCAAACCCAAACCTTACGTAACCGGCTAGCCACGTACCGTCGCCTGCAGCTACGCAAGCTCGACCGGATTGTTGACTCATTCCATGAGCACGAACAGATTCTGCAAGCCATAATCGCTGGCGAAGGACTTGTCGCCGACCGACTGCTCCAAAACCACGTCACCGTACAAAGTGGTTCTTTTACCGATTTTGTCTCCAGCCTGCCGGAGCCCGAGGGACCACTCAATTCCCACATCAACCTCAGTGCTGGGATAACCACACCCAAGGTATCCTGATGACCCAACATACCAATCTTTATGGCCTGCTACGCGATCACTTTGCCGCACACAGGGACCGCTGCTGCCTTGAGCTGGAAGACGGCCGTTGTATTACCTACGGACAAATCGACCGACTCAGTGGGCGCATGGCCAGCACCTTGAGCAAACTGGACGTTGCCCCCGGCGACCGGGTGTTGGCACAAACCGACAAGTCGCTCGAAACCGTTGTACTGTATCTGGCCTGCCTCCGCGCCGGGGCGGTATTTCTGCCCATGAATGTGGCCTACACAGCGCCTGAAATCAGCTATTTCATGCACGATGCCGGCCCTGTAGTGGCGATATGCCAACCACAAAACTACAGCACTCTGCTGCCCGTGGCCCGTACTGCCGGGGTCAAACGGCTGTTGACCCTGGGAACCCAGGGAGACGGCAGCGTAATGGATTGTTTCAACAACACCACTGACAGTGATCTGCTGGTACCCCGACAGAATAATGATCTGGCCTCGATCATCTACACTTCCGGCACCACCGGCCGCTCCAAAGGGGCCATGCTCAGCCACGGCAATCTGGCTTCCAATGCCCTGGTATTGCATGAATACTGGGGCTGGCGTGAGGGGGATGTGTTGCTTCATGCCCTGCCGATATTTCATGTCCATGGTCTGTTCGTCGCCCTGCACTGCGCATTCCTGAATGCCTCCCGGGTATTGTTTCTCAACAAGTTCAACACTGAAACCATTCTGGATCGTTTGCCACGGGCTACTGTGATGATGGGTGTACCCACCTTTTATGTTCGTCTGCTTGCCTGTTCGACTTTTACTAGAGAGCAAGTGCGCAATATGCGTCTGTTTATCTGCGGATCTGCGCCGCTTCTTAAATCCACCTTTCATCGTTTTGAACAACGCACCGGTCGTCGTATCCTGGAGCGCTATGGAATGAGTGAAGCCGGCATGATCACTTCGAATCCTCTGCAGGGTGAGCGCCTGGCGGGTACAGTGGGTTATTTTCTACCCGGTCAGAACGGCCGGATTGTCGATGACCAGGGCCAAGAAGTCCCCCGGGGTGATCCGGGAATCCTGGAGATTACTGGCCCTAACGTATTCAGGGGCTACTGGCAAATGCCGGAGAAAACAGCCAGTGAATTTCGCCCCGATGGATATTTTATTACCGGTGATATTGCCACCATGGCCGAAGATGGAAGAATCTCGATTGTCGGCCGCGGCAAAGACCTGATCATATCCGGTGGCTATAACATCTATCCCAAGGAAATCGAACTGCTGATCGATGTCATACCCGGGGTTCTGGAATCTGCGGTAATCGGCTTGCCACACGCTGATTTTGGCGAATCAGTCACCGCAATCGTGGTGACTGACGACAGCAAATACCTGGATGAACAACAAATTATCCAGGCACTGGACAACAGGCTGGCACGTTTTAAACGACCGAAACGAGTCTTTTTTATCGATCAGTTGCCGCGCAATGCCATGGGCAAGGTACAAAAAAAACAGTTGCGTGATCACTTCAGCCAAACATACCAGTAATAAAGCCGGTAATGAAGATTGAAACCACATTGAGCAGACGACTGGGACTCCGCTATCCCATCGTGGTCGCCCCGATGTTTCTGATCAGCCACAAGGCCATGCTGGTTGCTGCCGCCGAAGCCGGTGTTCTCGGCACCATGCCGTCCCTGAACTGTCGCACCCCAAAGGACTTTCGCCAAACCCTAGAATGGGTGCGCGCCCGCACCGACCGTCCCTTTGGCATCAATATCACCATTGGTATGAATACCCCGGAACGCCTGGAGGCTGATCTTACCCTGTGTGAACGCTACCGGGTTCCGGTCATTATCACCAGTTATGGCAATCCCACTGCCATCGTTCGGCGCATGCACAACTATGGTGCTATGGTGTTCCATGATGTCATCAACCTGCGACATGCCAAAAAAGCTGAAGCAGCCGCTGTCGATGCCATCATTGGCGTCGCCTGTGGTGCCGGTGGCCATGCCGGCACCACCAGCCCCTTCACCCTGATCCCCTACCTGAGTCAGCAGTTATCGGTCCCGATCATCAGTGCTGGCTGTATTTCAGGGGGCCGCCAGATGGCGGCTGCCATGAGCCTGGGAGCCGCGCTGGTCTATATGGGCACCCGCTTTATCGCTTCCACCGAGTGCGCCGCTAGCGAAAAATACAAACAATCCGTCATCAACGGCCGGCCCGAAGACATTGTATATACCGACACAGTCTCCGGAATTTCGGCCAATTTTCTGCGCGCCACCCTGCCTTCTGAGCAGGCAAAACACCCGGTTGACAACGACCATGAAGCGCATAAATGGCGTGATATCTGGAGCGCCGGCCAGGGAATCGCTGTTACCCATCAGGTGCAATCCATCGCTGACATTGTCGCTGAAGTGGTAGCTGAGTATGTACAGGCCCTGAAGTCATTGCCCGGGTACTATGGGGGATATTAAGGGGGACATACCTATTATATCAAGCATATTAAGGGATATTTTTTGAGGTCCCTGGATTCCAATCCCTTTACATGTAACTTATAAGAAATAGGTATTATGTCCCTGTATTAAATAGAGCGGTGCTTCCTTTTTGTGGACAGCAGCAACCATGCCATGGCCATCCCGGCCAGGGTCAGAAACAGAATCATGGCATAATTCACAGCCTGCCAGCCGGCAATCGGGCTACTGCCAGAGCAATTCATCAGCCCCCCGGAGCTGAGTGAAGCCAGGGTTACCATGCCGAAGACCAGCATATCGTTCATACCCTGCAGGCGACCACGTTCCTGGGTGGTATGGGCAGCCGCCAACATAGCCGTGGCACCGATAAAGCCAAAATTCCAGCCCAGACCAAGCAGAATCATGGCCAACAAAAAGTTCCCGAGTTCAATACCCGAAAGCGCCACCAGTCCGGCACCACCCAGTATGATCAAACCGGCGGCAATCACCTTTGCTGATCCAAAACGAGTGATCAGGAACCCGGTAAAAAAGGACGGGATAGACATCGCCAATACATGCGACATCACCATATCTGCCGCCATGCCCGGAGTGAACCCGGAGCCGACCACGGCCAGTGGGGTAGAAGTCATGACCAGATTCATCAACGAATATGTCACCATGGCACAAATAATAGCCACCAGGATACGAGGCGTGCGCAGCAATTGTCGACGACTGCGGCCTCTGCCAGTACCTGGCAGGACAACCTCAGGCTTCGGAATCTTCAGCCCAAGGAAAATAAACACCCCGACCAGATTGAGTACGATCACCGCCACATAGGGACCGATATACGGGGTAGTAAAAATATCACTGCTGGCCTTGAACAATTGGGGGCCAAGTATCGCAGAGAACAGACCACCGGCCATCACATAGGAAATGGCCCTGGGCCGGAATCCATCGCTGGCCGTATCGGCGGCGGCAAATCGATAAAAGCCCTGGGCCGACATATAAAGGCCCGTGAGCAGCGAGCCAGCAAGAAAAAGCGTGAAGATGTGATAGTACAGAGCGATGGCACACAATAACGCGCCCAGACCTCCGCCAAAGCTCCCCAGGGTAAAACCGAATCTGCGGCCACGGCGCTGCATCACCTGGCTGAGCATGGGGGCCGCCAACATCGAGCCCAGCACGATCAAGGAGATCGGTAGCGTAGCAAAACACTTATTGCTCGCCAGGACCTGCCCGGCGAGCCCCCCCATGATGAACAGCATCGGCAATTGCGCGCCAAGCACCGCTTGGGCAACCACCAGGACCGCTACATTACGATGTGCTAACTGTTCAGATACTGTAGGCAATGACCAATGCACCATGCTCTCCAAAAGAAAAAAGGGCTCTGACCCCTTTTTTTCTGCATCGACCTGTATGATATCATTGTCGTTTCGACCTGCAAGATCTACTGAGTCACAACCCATGCAACCACGAATCGGATTTATCAGCCTCGGTTGCCCCAAGAACCTGGTTGACTCCGAACATATTCTGACCCGGTTGCGTCTGGAAGGCTATGACATCGTCTCCAGCTATGAGGGGGCAGATCTGGTCATCGTGAATACCTGTGGTTTTATCAACAGTGCGGTTGAAGAATCACTGGCTACCATCGCGGAAGCACTGCAGGAGAATGGCCGGGTTTTGGTTACCGGCTGCCTGGGGGCCAGGGCAGAACAAATCCTGAGTCTTCATCCCCAGGTGCTGGGGATTACCGGTCCGCAAGCCGGTAAAACATTGATGCAACAGGTCCATGCCCAGTTGCCCAGGCCGCAGCACAATCCTTTCGTTGATCTGGTCCCCGACCAGGGGATTAAATTGACTCCAGGCCATTATGCCTACCTGAAAATCTCAGAAGGCTGCAATCATCGCTGTACTTTCTGCATTATTCCATCCCTGCGCGGTGCTTTGGTCTCGCGTCCCATCGAGATGGTTCTTGAGGAAGCCGAACGGCTAGCCGCCGCCGGGATCAAGGAATTGTTGATTGTTTCACAGGATACCAGCGCCTATGGTGTTGACATCCGCTACCGGACCGGCTTTTGGAACGGCAAACCCCTGCAATCGAAGCTCCTGACCCTGTGCCAGCAACTGGGAGCAATGGGCTTTTGGGTGCGCCTGCATTATGTTTACCCTTACCCACAGGTTGATGCCCTGATTCCGTTAATGGCTGAAGGCAAGCTGCTAGCGTATCTGGACATTCCCTTGCAACATGCCAGCCTGCGGATTCTGCAGCTCATGCAGCGACCGGGTCAGGCGGAACGGACACTGGAACGGATTCAACAATGGCGACGCATCTGTCCGGATTTAGCCATCCGGTCAACGTTTATCGTTGGCTTTCCTGGAGAAACAGAACAGGAGTTCGAGGAATTACTCGACTGGATGCAGCAGGCACAACTGGATCGGGTGGGTTGCTTTACCTATTCTCCAGTTGATGGTGCATCCGCCAACACCCTGCCCAATCCGGTGCCTGAAGCCATCAAACTGGATCGCTACGATCGCTTCATGCAAGTCCAACAGGCCATTAGCAAGGCTCGCCTGCAGCTGCGAATCGGTCAAATTACCCCGATTCTGATTGATGAAGTCGACGCTGAAGACATCGTCGGGCGCAGCTATGCTGAAGCACCGGAAATCGATGGCCTGGTGTACCTGAAAGGAGCAGGTGACTACCAACCGGGTGATATCGTGGAAGCGAAAATTGAAGCTGCCGACGAATACGACCTGTGGGCTAGCCCGGTACAATAACCCCCTCGGCACCCACCCTATAGCGGGCCACAATCCGCTGCACCCGCCGAATAAAAAGTCGCATGAATTAGCGGCAGCAATAGCGGCAAATTTGCGTACCGGGCCAACAGTATAAAATGCTTCACCGAGTCCATAACATGTGGATCACAGCAATAGATACTCGTCCTTTCTGTACTTATATTGATACATGTCAACGCTGATGATGTGCAATTGGAGGATAGTATTTGATATTTCGAAGACTAATGAAATAAGGCTGAATCTGCCATGCCGGAGCTCATCAAAACGATCCTCTATGTACGCCTTCCCTGCTGGAAGATCTACCCTGGTGGGGTCATCTACGTAGCCGACTACATCCACAAAAAACGCCCGCATTTGCAGCAGGAAATTCTTGATCTTGCTCTGGTACCTACTGCACAGCGCAAGGCAGCATTGAAAGCCAGGCTGCAGGCTATGCGGCCGGATGTGGTGGCATTTTCGTGGCGCAACATGCAGTCATTCGGCCCCCACCCGGAAGATGATGCCCTGGGTGTAGTCATGAATTTTGATCATGCACCCAAGCTTTTGGACCGTTGCAAAGCAACCTACGATGCGGTGGGTATCATCTATGAGTATGTCGCCAACCGGCTGCGTAACTTCGCCTTTATGCAACAGGTACGCAAAATGCTGCCCACCTCAAGAATTATCGTGGGTGGAACTGCGGTCTCGATTTTTGGCCCATATGTGGCGAAAAAGTGTCCCACCAACAGTGTGGTTGTCGTTGGAGAAGGCGAAGCTGCCATGCTCTCAATCGTAGACGGCAAACAAACGCTGGCGGGTGAGTGTTATGTGAAAGATCAACGAGGTCAGATTGAATTGACCAAAGCCAGCACAAGTTTCGATCTGGCTGATCTTACCGCAGTGAATTATCCCTATGTCGAGTCCATCTTCCCGAAGTTTCATGCCTATCTCGACGATTTTATCGGTGTGCACACCAAACGCGGTTGCCCCTACCAGTGCCACTTTTGCCTGTACAACAAAATTGAAGGGGTACGCCAGCGGTACCGTGATCCTGTTGAGGTGGCTCGCGAAGTGGAGATGCTCAACAAACGCTACGGGGTTACGAAAATCTGGTTCACCGATGCACAGTTCTGTTCCACCCGCCGCAGTACCCGGCATGTAGAGCAAATTCTCGACGAAATGATGCGCCGCCAGGTGGCTGTGCGTTGGACCGGCTATCTGCGCCTGAACTATCTCACCCCGAATCTGGCGAAGAAGATGCTGGCCAGTGGACTGGATAGCCTGGACCTGTCGTTTACCGGCACGCAGGAAGTCATCAACACCCTGACACTGGGCTATTCTCTAGATCAACAGATGGCGGCCTTTCAGATGTTCAAGGATGCCGGCTACACGAACCAGACCGTAAAACTGTACATCCCGCTCAATGCTCCGGGAGAGACGGCGGAAACATTGAAGCGCACGATCGAGCGGATCAAGGAACTGTACCGGATGTTCGGCCGGGATCATGTCCTACCATTTATCTTTTTTATTGGCATCCAGCCGGGCACCCCGGTGGAGAAGCTACTGATCAAACAAGGCTATCTACGCAAAGGCTACAATCCACTGACATTCAATCCGTTTACCATCAAGCGCCTGTTGTATAACCCCAAACCTCTCGGGCCTATCATCGGGCGCAGTTATTTGCAGGCCCTGGAACAACTCGGTGAGAACAGTGACTATGTGGGTCGAACTACTATCGATCTTATCGAAAAAGAACTGGGGCATCCACTGCGAGCGAAGCAGTCTCCGGGCATGGTCGGGCGACTCAGGAATGCTTGATCGTTACGGCTACTCCAGCACCTCTTGTTCTGACTTCGCGTCCTTTACCCACTCCTTGATATCGTGA
>CAYQAP010000006.1:0-16083 GCA_964415515.1 uncultured Gammaproteobacteria bacterium
GATGGTAATTCGACAATTCTCTATTGCACATCTATTGCCACTGCGTCTAGAATCCGTCCGTTTGTAATAAGTAAAGATGAAACTGGTAAAGATGAAACTGGAGTTTTTTTCTCTTGGGGGGGGGATGCTCATCAGACCCCATCCATTCACATGCGATCAGCGTGACGATTGATCGCCGGTACTCTATATGAAGTATCGTCAATGACGCATGATATACAGATCAGGATAACGAGAATGAAGTTACGAAATGTCGCGTACGCACTATTAACAGCCGTCAGCCTTCAGGCTGCGGACATGACCGTGGCAAATGCCGCTGTGGAGGCCCCTTTTGCCGAATACAACCGGCAATACGGCTTGTCACAAATTCATGCGCTTTTCCCCTGGGGGGCTGGGGCAACAGGAGAAGGCGCTATCATCGCCATCATCGACACTGGCGTCAATCTGGGCCATGTGGATATCGCGCCCCAACTAACCACTGGCGGCTTCGATTTCTGGGACAATGACAGCGTACCACAAGATCGAACCTCAGCTGCTATTTCCCACGGTACAGCCGTCGCCGGCATAGCCGCAGGTGCACGCAACGATCTTGGCTCTGTGGGAGTCGCCTATAACGCTAAAATCCTGCCGATTCGATATGCTGGCCCCGATTTTGAAACTGACCCAACTAAAATGGCTGCAGCTATCAACCATTTTGCAGCATCAGCTGCTCGTATAGGCAATCTATCAACACAAAAAAATGATTTCGCCATTATTCGCCCTGCGATCCAAAACGTTGTCGCTGCAGACAAGATACTGGTCATGGCGGCCGGTAATTTTGGCTGGGGTGACCCACTTTTTCCTGCCGCATACGCCCAGGAAATGGACTATCACGGGATTATTGTCGGAGCCATCGGCCCGGATGGAGTAATCACCTCGTTCAGCAATCGTGCCGGCTTATTCGCCAATAATCAGTATTATGTCGTCGCTGCTGGATCACAGATGTTCGCCCCACTCAATGCCGGATCGACAAGCTTCGGTATCGTCAAGGATGGTACTTCGTTTGCCGCTCCCCAGGTATCGGGAGCTTTAGCCCTATTGCTGGGTGCCTTCCCCAATCTAGCCAGCCAGGATGCTGTTCGGATCATTCTGACCACGGCCAATAAAACCGGCATTTATGCAGATTCTTCGATCTATGGGCAGGGGCTTTTGGACATACAGGCGGCAATGGCCCCGGCAGGGGAACTCATACTGCCAACCGGCAACTCGGCTGGCTCTACCTCAGGGAGCAGTAGCGGTGGTGGCGGTTCGGCCGGTGCAGGCCTGGTTTTAATCGTCGCTGCCGGTGTCGGTTATACACTCGCCAGTCGCAACAACACGCAACTGGAAAAGGCCCTGGTACTGGATCAGTATGATCGTGGTTACCCCATTGACTTGCGAAAAATCATCCAGGTCGCTGCTACCAAACCCGATTTGACCTCGATCCTGGAAAGCATGAAAACGACGAGTGGGCAGCTGACAAACCGGTTACCTGGCGGTCAGCAGCTAGCCCTGTACTATCGGCTACCAGATGCAGTGATACTACGGCAATGGAATAACCTGTCACAAACGTATGATGATTCACTGCTCGCTGAGGCCAACACACAACCGACCTGGGCCATGTCGCTGACGGGCCGAGCCATGACAAACCTGGACTATCAGCTGCAATTCAATACCAATGCTCATGAACAATTCAGCCTCGGGAAATCCAGCAACTCGCTGGGCCGTGTATCCTTTCTTTCCGCCTCAACCTTCAATGCCCCTTATCTTTCCTTTAGTGACACCACGAATAGCCTGCGCCTGAGCTTTGCCGGCCTGGACAAGCTGAACATCAACTGGGGACTGGTACAGACACAGGCTGACAATTCTTACGCCCCTGACAGTACTTCCAGTATTCTGCAAGGCGAATACCAGGCTACCGATCGACTTCGACTTGGTACGAACCTGAATATTCTGCAGGAGAATGGCAGTTTTCTCGGTGGTTCCAGAAATAGCGGCCTGAGTGCTGATAGCAGTACAACCACCGCGCTGGGTATGTCGGCACATTATCGGATTAGCGACCGCTTTCGACTGCTTGGCAGCTACAGCCGTGGATACACTCGAGTCAACGATACCAAAAATAGCATGATCCACCAATTCACTGCCTTGCAGAGCCGAGCCTACGGATTGGCCCTTTTCGGCAATTCGGTTTTCAGAAACAGCGATAACTTCGGCTTGGCCCTGTCCAGACCCATGAAAGTAACCCGCGGCAGCGCCATGCTGAGCATTCCGATTGCAATTGACGCGTACAACCAGATTACTCGGGTTGATGAGGCCGTTAATCTGGCTCCTGCACAATCGGAAACTGATTTCGAAATGTTCTACAACATTCGACTGGGCCAAAAAACTGAACTGGGGGCCTATTTTCTGTACGAAAAAAACCCCTACCACACTTCCACACTACAAAACCGAAAAACCCTGTATGCAACCTTGCGCCACGTGTTCTGATGAAAGCCAGGGGCCTATCCAAGCACACAAAGAAGCTGTTATGGCAAAGCTGTTTGAACTGACTTTGCCAACAACTCCATTAACTACACAATAGCGTATTCTTCTCCCCATGGAAAAATTGCCCTTAAAGCAACTTCCCCACGTGATGACCGCCATGAGTGGCGGAAGTACCACTTTTGCTGGAGTAACCAATCGGTCGACTCCTATCCCCGAACAGGCCTGGGCATGACATTTCATTCTTCAGAACTGACTGCAAAAATGGAGCCATTCGACTCCTTCTGGGAAGGGCCAGCCGATATCGACCAAGGCTATCGCAAGTTCGCCGAATTTTACCGGGTTAACTACCTGCCCTTCATGCCGACACAGAAAACTGCACGCATTCTGGTCATCAGCTGTGGTCCCGGATATTTTGTCCAATTACTGCACCAGAACGGCTATAACCAAGTTACCGGCATTGACTCAGACCCAGAAAAAATTCAGCACGCCCTGGCCAAGGACTTGTCTTGTGAAGAGGCACATGCTTTTGAGTACCTGCAGGAAACCGAAGAATTATTTGACGTTATTTTTTGTGAGCAAGAGCTGAACCATTTGACGAAACTTGAAATTCTGGAATTTCTTACTCTCTGCAAATCCAGACTCAAACCCCAAGCCCGACTTGTGGTTCATGGCCTCAATGGTGCCAACCCGATTACCGGGGCTGAGGCGCTGGCTCAGAACTTTGATCACTATAATACCTTCACTGAATACAGCTTGCGTCAGGCATTGGAGCATTGTGGATTTCCCAAGGTACGGGTTTTTCCGCTAAACCTATACGTTTTTTACAAAAATCCGTTAAATTACATTCTGATAGTAGCCGCTGGCTTGCTTACCCTGTGTTTTCGGGCACTGTTCATCATGTACGGAAAATCCAATAAAATCTTTACCAAAAAGATCGCTGCCTGTGCGATCAATGCTTGAGCCGCAACACGGTATTTCAACGCACTGAGTCCTGCTCCAGGTATTCTTAAAAACCATGGATCGGGTGGGAATGGTCGGAGGGTAGGCTATAGGCAACCAAGGGGCGTAGCGGAGGAACACCACTCAAGGTTTTCACATTTGCGACAGCAGGAAGAACGATGCTGATACCGCCGAGCACATAATCGTCGAACCCGGGCAGACCCGTTCTATCTGCAACAACCCCCGTTCTATCTGCAACAACCTATGTGACCGGGTTTGTAACTACCGCCTTAGATTGTTGACCGCGGTAGACTGTTGCTTTTCTGTACCGGCTACCTGGCAGGCTCATTCGACATGGTAACCGAGAGGCCGATGAACTGGTCGTCATAATTGGCTGCAGAAACATTCGATGATCTCGAAGTCTGTCCGGCCCGCAGACCGAAAAAAAGCCAAGGTCGCATGGCATAGTCCATCCCCAGACCATAATCCCAGGTTGTATCCCTGCGATCATTGCTGAAATCATCCGTCGTGTGATTGGCATAAGCGAGAAGCCCGATGCTGTCGGATAAGGCGTGGTCTAGCGAAACTCCTACCAGATTGCTGACAAAATAAGTGGAATCCGGTTCACTGGATTCTTCCGTTCTTCTAGAGGCATATAAGCTAACATTGGTGAACGTCAATGGAGCCCACAGAACTTTACCCAGATAGGTCGCACCACTGAAGTCATCAACTGTGGGATCATCAAAATTCTTGGTCAAATTGCCAATACTAAATTCGGCCGCTGTGATGTCCGTCGCTTCCCAGCGAGCACCAATAGAGTAGGCCTGTTCGGTACTGTCAAGTCGGTTGTTGGTCAGATAATCAATATTGCTATTGGTCAACTCCACAAAGGTCGAGGTCGATGGGCCCACGTTGTAATAGACCCGCCCCCGCAGATTAAGTCGATTACGATCTCTGAATCCCTGCTGGTTGTTGGTATAACGCAATTGCTCCTGATGGGCTGCCAGGCTGACCTGCATGGTATTGCTGCGCCGTCCATAGATGCCTTCGGCACCGTAACGAAACAGATGATAAGCATCCGGGTCGGAATTACTATCCAGCCTGGAGCCGGTTGACCCTCGTGGCTCAGCACCATCGATATAGCCAGCATCAAGAATCATATTGAAGCGATCAGTCAGATCAAGATTTAATCCTGCGCCCAACGTATTCTGAACGTAGTCATCCTGTTTAAATTTACTGTGAGAGATAACCGAAGCCCCATAGAAAAGCTGTAGGTCATGTTGGCCCAGTTCCGCCTTATAAGTCAGCCCGGCGCTGGCACTGTACACTGTCTCAGCCTGTTTCAGGTTGCTGCTTTTGTGGCCGTTGCTGTGCCGGACAGCAGCAATGGTCAATGCCGGATAAAAGCCCGGCACCAAATTGGTATCAACGACCTTTCTGTCAGCCTCCAGAGCTGTATTCGTCTGCGGTGCAGGTGCAGTGGAATAGCTCACGGTCTGGGCCCAAGCAACTGGTCCGGAGACTAACGTCGCAACCGCAGCAACTAGTGCAGTTTTCCTGTACATCGATTACCCCCTCACTAGCGCGCGCGACATCCAAGCACACCAGTCTGAATTAACAGACTTATTCTAAGTCGTCTCGTACAGTTGTGTAAAGAATATTCTATATAATAATGATATACATGTTTGCGGGAGTAATTCCCAACTATTGGGCCCAACTAATTAGGACTGACTTCACGTGTATTGCCGCCATGGCCCCCGGTGGGTGGTATGCTGGCTGGAGCCCTGGACAAGCCTGCTGCTGCTGCAGGGGCACAAATGCCCGGGTCGGCACCACCGGCTATGGCCGAGTTACACACCTGATCAGCACAATTTGTCGCCAGCTGCCCACAGGCCAGCCGGTTTAGTCGATGATAGAAAAAATCCACCGGAATATTCTTGATACCCATATCCTTGGCCACGGCAAGGCGGGCAGGGTCGTTCAAAAAGCGATTATTTCCCTCCGCCTGAAGCGTCACCAACATGGGGACCTTGAAGCCGTCTTTCTGGATTGACTGGGTGATTTCCTGCCAACGCTGTGGATCTACTTCCTGTTTTTTCGGGGTCTCGAAAAGCTTCAATAAATCGTCGGTAGCAGCCATGATTTGGTAATCTCCACGCTGCCAGTCCGGCACTGGAGTCAGCTCCTCACCACGAGCAAAAAATGCGTCCATAATCTCACCTGTCTTGGGCTGTTCACCAAAACGACTGACTTCTCGCTGGTAGGTCTCATTGAACAGGATGACCACGGGCACAGTCACTTTGCCTGCTGCCTGCGCAGCCTCTAACTGGCCATAGCGATCATCAACAACGATTTTCTTGGTATCACGATACAGCGACACAAATACCGGTCGTTCTGTTGGCGCCAGTTTATTCTGTGGTGGAAGATACCAGTAATCCTGTCCTTTTAACTTGGACACTTCTGTAGTCGACCCCTGAAAATGAGCGGCGCCATTCTGCCAGTCAGGAAACGGTGTGAGCCGCTGATCACCATCAAAAAAGCGTTGTGCTACCGCCGCCACAGTTGGCTTTGACCCAAGATCTGCGAGTGCGTAATTGAGTTGATAGCGACTCTCGTTCGTTTTGGCAAGGTTACAGGCCCAGGCTGGCAAGGATGGCAGTAGGCTTATCGCAGTATTGTAAAACTCCTGCCCGCGATTCGGGTTCGAGGAAACAGCCAGATACACCAAGTCGTCGATCGTGAGCCCCAGAGATACACCATGTAACATGACGGAACTGGCCGGGTAACCCACGTCAAAAAAACCCTTGATCTCCTGATACAGGCGTCGATCTGTGTCCAGGCGCACGTAGTCGCTGTCGGACTGAATATGTACATCGCTCTGAATCACAGCTTGTGCTGGCGCAACAAAAAAACCAATTGCCATAACACCGCCTATAATAGAGTTTTTAAACCGCATCGCTCTGTCCCCATCTTGTCATAATCAGCTACCAATTAGCCCGCACGTCGACCACCAAGGGTAGATACGTACAGCTGCTTTGAGACTACCGTATCATATTAATAGCACATTCGCGAAACAAATGGAATCAATCTAACAGAAATAATCTTGGGAAAATGGAATTCCCAATCGAAACGTATTCACCTAAGACCGGCTCTCGGTCGTATTACCGTCTGCCTCGACCTCATCAAAACGAACGAATCTTGGTCAACAGTACCCTTGTTGGATGATAAATAAAATTTTCTTTATATTAACTATTCTTTATGTTTTAATGGGGCCATGAACAAGCTAGACATTCCTCCAAAGATCGATGCCGGTGAATGGCTGAATATTCTGCGCACCGCCGGTGAAGTGACTCGTTTGCGGCTTCTGTTCGCATTGGCTGGCGGTGAATTGACTGTCGGTGAACTCACCCGCGTGGTCGAACAGAGCCAACCCAGAGTAAGTCGTCACTTGCGGCTGCTATGCCAAAGCGGTCTATTGCAGCGATTCGAGGAAGGCGCAACGGTCTTTTATCGGTTGTCCTGGAAAGGTGCGGGTGAACAACTTACTGCGCTAACCTTGCGTTTGCTGAGTCATGACGATGCACTATTCGTGGCCGACCATCGACGCCTGACCGCAGTAAGGCAAGATCGCGCCCAACAGGCAGCACACTTTTTTCACCACAATGCCGGAAACTGGAACAGTCTACGCTCCCTTTATGCTCCCGTGGAGTCAGTCGAACATGCACTGTTGCAAGCCGCGCCAGAAAATATCGACATGCTACTGGACCTTGGCACCGGAACCGGGCATATTCTGGAGGTCTTTGCGCCCCGGATCCGACATGGTGTAGGCATCGATGTCAGTACGGAGATGCTGGCTGTAGCGCGCGCACGAATGTCCGGGCGTCGTTTTGCTCACTGCCAGTTTCGCAAAGCGGATGCGACAGCGGCACCCTACCCGGATGCTTGCGCCGAGGTGGTGATCATTCACCATGTGTTGCATTATCTACCGCTACCCCAAGCCCTGATACAGGAATCGGCACGGTTGCTGCAACCTCAGGGCAGATTGATGATTGTTGATTTTGCTGCCCACCAGAAGGAACGCCTGCGTACCGAACTGGCCCATCGCAGACTGGGTTTCACTGATACTGAAATCCATCAATGGCTACGCAATTACTATCTGAAACCGATCTCAAAAAACCAATATTCAAGCAATAACGAAGACAATTTGACAACCTGCCTATGGATAGCAACAACTGCCAAACAGGTGAAAAAACCCAGGACAAGACCTTGATGACCCCAGTCCGTGAAGACATCACCCAAAGCGAAACCTCACCACTGCTAAGGATTTCTTTCGAATTCTTCCCCCCGAAAACCTTGGAGATGGAAAATGCCCTGTGGCAATCTATTGAGCAACTGGCTCCACTGCAACCCAACTTTGTCTCGGTCACCTATGGTGCAGGCGGCAGTACTCGGGAACGCACTCATCAAACAGTAGCGCGCATCCTCAGTGAAACTCAACTGACCCCAGCGGCCCATCTAACCTGTGTGGGTGCCTCCCGCGAAGAGATTAACGCCATCGTTGTTCGCTACCAAAAAATGGGGGTTCGACATATCGTGGCTTTGCGCGGTGATGCGCCCATTCGTGGCCACGCCTACGAGCCACATCCCGGTGGCTATGCCTACGCCGCTGATCTGGTCACGGGAATCAAAAAGCACGGCGACTTTGAGGTATCGGTTGCTGCCTATCCAGAAGGCCACCCGGAATCTGTGTCGGCAAAAGCCGACCTGGAAAACCTGCAACGTAAGGTCGACGCGGGGGCTTCGCGTGCCATCAGTCAATTCTTTTTTGATCCGGATGTTTTTTTACGTTTTCGGGATCGTGTCAGAGCCGCCAGAATTTCCGTGCCACTGGTACCTGGTATTTTACCCGTCACCAATTTCAAGCGTGTGCGAGCCTTTGCGAAAGATTGCGGTGCCTCCGTGCCCCATTGGCTGGCAAAAAAGTTTGAAGGCCTCGACGAACACCCACATATTCGCCAATTGGTTGCCGCCTCTGTGGTTGCCGACCAATGCCGAATCTTGCGTAGTGAAGGGGTCGATGAGTTTCACTTTTACACCCTTAACAGGGATGAACTGACCCGTGCCATCTGCCAGATTCTCGGGGTAAGACCGCAACCACAAACACCGCTTCGCATCAATCATGCTTGAACTTTGGAACACCAAATCCTCCAGGAACCTCAAACTATGAGCCGAAACATCTTCGAGCAACTGCAAGCCGCTTTGTCACAACGCATTCTCTTGCTGGATGGAGCCATGGGCACCATGATCCAAACACAGCAACTGGATGAAGCAGATTACCGGGGGCAGCGATTTCAAGACTGGCAACAGCCAGTCAAGGGCAACAATGACCTGCTAAGTCTAAGCCAGCCGAATATCATCCTTGACATCCATCTAGCCTATCTGCGGGCCGGCGCTGATATTATTGAAACCAATACCTTCAATGCCAACGCTGTTTCACAATTCGACTACGGAATGCAGGCCCTAGTCCCGGAACTCAATCAGGCCGCTGCACAGCTTGCTCGCCAGGCCGTCGATCAAGTCAACCGGGAAACTCCACAACAACCTCGCTATGTGGCCGGGGTGCTGGGCCCCACCAATCGAACTGCCTCCCTGTCGCCGGATGTGAATAACCCAGGCTACCGCAACATCTCGTTCGCCCAGTTGGTCGATGGTTACCGCGAGGCGGCCACCGGCCTTATTGAAGGGGGTGTTGATATTCTGCTGCTCGAAACCATCTTTGATACCCTTAATGCCAAAGCAGCGGTCTTCGCCTTACTGTCACTGTTTGCTGAACGCGGCCAACGTGTACCCATCATGATATCGGGGACCATCACCGATGCTTCCGGCCGCACCCTCTCTGGACAAGTGGTGGAAGCGTTTTACAATGCACTGTCCCATGCCCGCCCGCTCTCGGTCGGACTCAATTGTGCTTTGGGTCCGAAAGAGTTACGACAATATGTTATGGAACTCTCAAAAGTTGCCAATTGTGCGGTTTCCGCACACCCCAATGCCGGACTGCCCAATGCTTTTGGTGACTACGATGAAACCCCTGAATCTATCGCCAATGCATTGGGTGAATGGGCTCGTGCGGGGCTAGTGAATCTGGTCGGCGGGTGTTGTGGTACCACCCCGGATCACCTCTTGGCAATCGCTGATGCGGTAGCCCCGTGTACTCCGAGAACCTGGCAACGCCCGGCACCGGGATGCCGACTGTCAGGACTGGAACCCATGACCATCGATCCAGATTCATTGTTTGTCAATGTTGGTGAGCGCACCAATGTAACCGGCTCGGCAAAATTCCGCAAATTAATCCAGGCCGAGGAATATGAAACGGCACTCGATATTGCCCGTAGTCAGGTCCAGAATGGGGCTCAGATCATCGATGTAAATCTTGATGAAGGCATGCTAGACACCCGCAACATTATGGTTACCTACCTCAATCTGGTCGCTGCCGAACCAGATATTTCACGGGTACCGGTGATGATAGACTCCTCGAAGTGGGAAGTTCTGGAGGCCGGCCTGCAATGCCTGCAAGGCAAAGGGGTGGTCAATTCCATCAGCCTCAAGGAAGGGGAGAAGCAATTTCTCCAGCATGCTGGTCTGGTACAGCGTTATGGTGCTGTCGTCATCGTCATGGCTTTCGATGAACAGGGCCAGGCCGATACCCTGCAACGCAAAATCAGTATCTGCAAACGCAGTTACCAACTCCTGGTCGAGCGTCTTGATTTTCCACCGCAAGATATTATTTTCGATCCCAATATTTTTGCCATCGGCACCGGTATCGAAACCCATGCTAACTACGCGGTCGACTTCATCGAAGCGACTCGCTGGATCAAGCAGCACCTGCCCCAAGCCCTGGTTTCCGGTGGTGTATCCAACGTCTCCTTCGCCTTTCGTGGTAATAATCCGATACGAGAAGCCATCAATGCGGTGTTCCTTTACCATGCCGTTCAGGCCGGAATGGACATGGGGATCGTCAATGCCGGGCAACTGGCGATCTACGGGGAGATCCCCGCAAACCTACGCGAGCGGGTGGAAGACCTGGTCCTGAATCGACGCGCAGATGCTACGGAACGATTGATGGAAGTGGCACAGGAATTTCAGGGACAAGGCAACCAGATCCAGGAGGAAGACCTTGCCTGGCGCGAATGGTCATTGGGAAAACGGCTTTCACATGCGCTGGTAAAAGGAATTACTACACATATTGAAGAGGATACAGAAGCAGCTAGACAACAGCTTGCCAGCCCACTAAAAGTCATTGAGGGCCCATTGATGGACGGCATGAATATTGTCGGCGACCTGTTCGGTTCGGGAAAAATGTTCCTGCCGCAGGTCGTGAAATCTGCCCGGGTCATGAAAAAAGCGGTGCACTATTTACTGCCCTATCTGGAAGAGGAAAAATCCTCCCCAGGATCCAGTAGTCAGGGCAAGGTACTGCTCGCCACTGTCAAAGGTGACGTGCATGATATCGGCAAAAATATCGTCGCTGTGATCCTGCAATGCAACGGTTATGAAGTCGTCAATCTGGGCGTCATGGTGCCCTGCGACAAGATTCTGGAAACTGCCCGGGAAGAGGGTTGTGAGGTGATCGGCCTGTCCGGCCTGATTACTCCTTCCCTGGAAGAGATGACTCATGTGGCAGGTGAAATGCAGCGCTGTGGTATGACGCAACCCCTATTGATCGGTGGTGCGACCACCAGCCGTATCCACACAGCCGTCAAAATCGCACCTGCCCGCAAAGCACCGGTGATCTATGTAAGCGACGCTTCTCGCGCAGTCGGCGTATTGGGCCAGTTACTGAACCGAGAGAAGTTTGCAAGCTATACCGCTGCAATCGAGACAGAATATGCCCAGTTGCGAAAGCAGCATGCCCAACACAGTACGCAGCGCCGCCTGCTGCCACTGACGGTGGCTCGACAGCGAAGGGTCCACACGGACTGGGCCAACCATCGCCCCTTCACTCCCAGGAAACTGGGTGTCACCGTCCTTCAAGACTATCATTTGGGCGAACTGGCCGACTATATCGACTGGAGCCCTTTTTTCCATGCATGGGAACTTAAAGGCAAATACCCCGGCATACTCAAACACGAGCAATATGGCGAGCAGGCGCGCACCCTGTACGCCGATGCCCGTGCTATGCTAAAGCAGATCATAGCCCAGGGCTGGCTTACCGCCAATGCGGTATTCGGTCTGTTCACCGCCAATAGCGTCGATGATGACATCGAAATCTACGCTGACAGTAGCCGGAGCAAAATCATGGCTACATTACATATGCTGCGCCAACAGAACCAACGTGCTGCGGACAAACCCATGCAATGCCTGGCAGATTTTGTGGCCCCTCGATCCAGCTCAATCGAAGACTATATGGGTGCTTTCGCAGTAACTTCTGGCTTGGGCATCGAACAACAGATCGCCATATTTGAAGCGGATCACGATGATTACAATGCCATCATGCTCAAGGCACTCGCTGACCGACTGGCCGAGGCTTTTGCAGAGCGACTGCATCAACGCATCCGTACTGAGTACTGGGGCTATGCAGCAGAGGAATCACTGGATTGCGGCCAATTGATCGGTGAGCAATATCACGGGATTCGACCCGCACCAGGCTACCCGGCCTGCCCGGATCATAGCGAAAAGGAGGCTTTGTGGGCTCTATTACAGCCGGATGAGTACGCCAGCATCAAGCTGACCAGCGGCCTGGCCATGTACCCCGCCGCCTCGGTCAGTGGCTGGTATTTCAACCACCCCAGTGCCCGTTATTTCAGTGTCGGCAGACTGGCGCGGGATCAGGTCTATGACTATGCCCAGCGCAAAGGCTGGTCAATCAAGGATGCTGAGCGTTTTCTAGCAACCGGGCTTGGCTACACGCCGTAAACAGAAAAACCCTGTACCCACACATCAAATACTCTCAACTGCAGCAATTCCCACCCGAGTCCATTAGTGGAAAAAATGGCTCACCCTGTTGCGGACTGCAACCGACTCTGTAATTGTGAAATATTATCCTTGATCTGCAATTTGCGACGTTTCATCATCCTGAGATCGTCATCCGCTACCGTAAGTTCCTGCCCCAATCGTTCTATCGTACTGTGGAGCTCGGCATGTTCGGCGGTCAATTTATCAAGTTGATGTTTGAGGGTAGTCGCTTGATCTTGCATTCGTGGTCTCCTTGGTATGGCACAATACTGTAGGCTGAACTGTTGTCCCGGCCTACGCCTAAGTTTATGCCAGAACGCCGTCTATGGCCAGATTCTTGTGTCAGATTTTACGGTAACTTCGCCAGCTCTGGCTTACTGGATCGTTTACAGATAAGATGGTGTTGTGCGCAAGAAATACTGTGATCTGATATTCTTCGACACTACGCTTGACACCCGGGGGGGGATAACACTATGGCTTTATGGCAACAGATCCTACTTGGTGTACTGGCGTTGGCGATATTTCTCTGGTTTCGACCTGGCCTAAAAGCCGCCATGCAACGCAGTGCTGAAGCGCCGAAGGACTGGAAAGCGGTCCTGCTGCCAGTGGCTGCGGTAATCATTTTTGTCATCTTGTTAATCTATTCGGTGCGCTAGGGATCCTGTTCGAGAACAAAGATTCTGTTGCCAAAAAGCCCCTTTGGCCCATTTTTTCACTCAGTACTTGTTACATTAAGAAGTAACTTTTCACCTCAAATAATCGAAAAACCGGCCTCAAAATGGCTTCCATAGCGACCATCGTCATGGCTGGCGAAAGCACCGATTTTCAAGAAAAATAAACCGACCAGTTTCGGTACTTGAGCCGCCTTATGCTGATAACAATCGGATTAATTTGCAATATCTGTGGATAAAAACTTCTTGTTGAAAAACCACATCACTACGTACGAATACATGCGCTCCAGGATGTGAAATATCGTATTCTTAACAGTCTGGAATTGATCCTGTTATTCATCAACAAAAACCCGGGAGGTCAGCTGCATGATCGAACTGGAAATCATCGAAGCTCGTACACAGCAGTGCCAAAACACTGAAGATTACGCAAAACTGGCCACCGAAGTTGCTGCCACCGATACCGAACGTGCCAGGGTATTACTCAAGGAAGCCGAACTACTAAGCCAATTTCCAAGCGATTACATCTGTACAGCAACCGGCTATATCGCTCTGTCAGACCCGGCCTATGCGACCGACTTGATCGAGCAAGCTGAAGAAGCCTGCTTTAACGCCTTAGAATATGCTGCTGTCGGCAAGGCCTGGGGTGAGCTACTGGGCAACACAGACAAGGCCTGCGCATTGCTGCAACAGGCAGCAGATGACGTTCAGAACATGTCCGACAGGCTGGTACTGGCCCAATCTGCAAGCATATTCGGAGCCGAGGAACTGGCACAATCCTTGTACGATCAGGTTGAGAAATCCTGTAAAACCCTCGAAGACTATGCCGACCTGACTGCCACACTGTTACACAGTGGAGACGAGTCAGCAGCCCGAAAATTCTTCAGCAGTGCGAATACATTATGCCATGATATTGCCAGTACTGTTGCCTACGCAACAACAGCCGGAAATCTGCTACATGATCCTGATCTACAGCGCAGTATTCTTGACGATGCGCAAACCGACTGTCAGTTTCCGAAAGAATTTGTCCAACTGGCTACCGGGTATCATCAACTTCTCGGCGACACGGGTAAAGCAGACGAATTACTTGAACAAGCTGCAGAGTTCGCATTCTCCGGAGCCGAGTATCTGGATCTGGCCAACGGCTACCTGCAACTGCAAGAAAACAAGTCAGCGGCCGCGGCAGCGTATCAACAAGCCTTGCCTGAGATCAACGATCGTGCGCAATTGCGAGAGATGGCAATAACTGCAGCCCATGACCTTGAGAACCAGGAACTGGCCAAAGCGATCTATGCCAAACTCGAACAACGCTGTCAAAGTACCGCAGATCGCCTGACCTTGGCCCAATCAGTTCTTGATGATATCGATGACAAAGATTATGCCTTGACCCTTTATCAGCGTATTGAAGAGGGGCTGACCGCACCACGAGATCTTACCGACCTCGCTGCCAGTTTGGTGAAAAATCTCGGAGATCGAGACTGGGCACTCGGCCTATTACAACAAGCACTCAACCACTGTGCCAACTTCCAAGCATTGAGCAGCCTGTTTGAAAGCGCGGCAAACATCGTCAATGACGAAACCATAAATCTAGCGATCCTGGAAAAATGGACGACTACCGCCGAGTCTACTGCAGAGCTTCTGACGATCTACCAAGCCCTAGCTAAAACACTTGCCCTAGCTAAAACACTTGATCTTCCAAAGCAAGGCCGCACGATTCTCTTGGCCGCAGAAGAACGTATCACCAGCCTTGTGGAAATGAAGAATGTGGCCAATACAGTAGCCCATGATTTTCCCGAGGAAACAGTATGGCAGCAACGTCTGGCAGATAAATTACAACGCCGGCAAGCAAATCAGAGCACCTATACAACCTTTCAAAAGCGTGAAAAACAAGCGACACAGGGCTTGCAGCTGATCCGTCTCGCTCGAGACGTAATGCAACAGCTCAGCGATGAGTATTACAGCAGAAAACTGCTCAATGCTGCGGCAGCAAACCTGTTGGAACAGCCCCTGGACCTGTATGTTTACCACCGGCTTCTGGATGCCATTGCCGAAGACCTGAAGGACCCTGATTGGGCCGAAATTTTGCTCCAGCAACTGGCAAAGCGCTGCAAGTCCCTGCTCGAAATCAACCAGCTCACAGCTATGGTTCTGCAGGTTCTTGGTGCCCGAAAACTGGCTGTCCAGCTGCTCCTGGAATTTATCGAAAGAGAGCTACCCGCTACGCCACAATCCTTCCAGGTGTTGCTGCAACTGGCTGCCGTAGTTTGGCACAATCTGCACGACCAAGCGTGGCTCCGGCAAATCTTGCAGGCAGCACAAGACCAGGCAGCAACCCATTATGACTGGGTAGCTATCGCCAATATGGCAGCCCTGGCAAACATGCAGGAATACGCCACCACAGCCTACGACCAGGCCGCTGCACTCTGTCGAAATACCAAACACTTTCAACAGCTCAGCACCATCCTGTACGATAGTGGCCGCTCCGGGGAAATTATCGCCCGTTATTACGCTCTCGGGGAACAGGTGGTGTCAACTCCTCTGGACCGAATACGCTGGGCAGAAGGTATTATCGATATCATCGGCGATCGTGAGTGGGCCGCAAAAGTGTACCAGCAACTGGCCAAAGAATTGAACACAGGGCCTGAAGTACGACGATTCCAGAACAGTAGGAAGCACAAGTTGCAACAGCATTTGCAAAGACCTCGCCAATAGCTTCCAAGCCACCCTTTCATCCTGCTATTGCTATCAATAAAGCGGGTCGAGCGGATACTCCCAGATAGCAAAAACTGCAGCGACAGCAGATTATCGAAGAAATCTCAGCCTTGCAGTGAAAGGCAAAACAATACTCTGCGAAAAAACACCGTGTTCTGCTGCGTGCCTGAGTTATTGAGCATGCCTGAGTATTGAGCACGTTATTACCCCGCTTTGTACCGCATGAGCATTGTGCAACAGCCTGATCGGTTGATCTATGAATGCATGCAGTGTTGGCAGGTGGTAGAATTGTCCTGTCTGTTCTTTAGTGCCT
>CAYQAP010000006.1:16183-51849 GCA_964415515.1 uncultured Gammaproteobacteria bacterium
GGTACGCCGTCCATCCGCGCTTCAGGTTATTTATTCTATCAATTAGAGAAAATCTAATGTCCAGCTTTCTATTCCGACAAGCCTGGTACTTTATTGGGCTTACCCTGGTTTTTGGTGGCAGTCTGCAGCCGGCAGTTGCTGCTGATGAAGCGGCTACTAAGCCGCTGCCATTGCAGGAGTTGCGACTTTTTACGGAGGTATTTGCCAAAATTCAAAATGACTATGTCGAAAAGATTGATGACACGGCGCTGATCAAACACGCAGTGGAAGGTATGCTATCCGGACTTGATCCGCATTCCACCTACCTGGACAAACGCTCATTTAAAGACCTACGGGTCGACACTGAAGGAAAATTTGGCGGTTTGGGTATTGAAATCACGCTCCAGGATGGTTACATCCGGGTGGTAACACCCATTGATGATACCCCGGCCTACCGGGCCGGCATCAAGGCCGGTGATATCATCGCGCGCATAGACGGCATACTGGTCAAAGATATGAGCATCATGGAGGCGATGGAAAAAATACGCGGAGAACCCGGGACCAGCATTACGCTACAGATCGTTCGTGAGGGCGCTGCCAAACAACTGGACTTCAGTATCACCCGCGCAATCATCAAAATCACCAGCATTAAAAGTCGCAACCTGGAGCCCGGCTTCGGTTATGTTCGGATCACCCAATTTCAAACAGCCACGGGCAGTAACCTGCTCCAAGCAATTTCGAAATTAACGAAAAATAACAATGGTCGTCTTCAAGGGCTGGTACTGGATTTACGCAATAACCCGGGTGGTGTGCTGCAAGCTGCCATTGAGGTATCCGATGCTTTTCTCAGTACAGGTGAAATTGTCTCTACTCATGGTCGTAACAAAAATTCTAATTCTGTCTATCAGGCAAAACCGAACGATGCGCTCAATGGTGCTGCCATGGTGGTATTGATCAATAGTGGCTCGGCATCGGCATCCGAAATCGTTGCCGGCGCTTTGCAAGACCAGCACCGGGCTGTGATCATGGGGACCAAGAGCTTCGGCAAAGGCTCGGTTCAATCCATCATCCCACTCGGTGATGGTGCGGCGCTCAAGTTGACCACTGCACGCTACTATACGCCCAGTGGGCGATCAATCCAGGCCCAGGGAATTGTTCCAGACATTGTGGTTAAAGACCTTAAACTTCGCAAACGCAGTACTAACCCCCCTAACACAGTCCACGAAGCTGATCTGAAAGGTCATTTAGAGAACAGCGATGTCCCTCCAAAAGAGCTCGATTCCAATCCCCCAAAGTTCGCTGAGGATGACTTTCAGTTACGAGAGGCCTTGAACCTGCTAAAGGGAATTGCGATACTCAGAGAATAAACAACAAATGAACAGCCCTGCGATCATAGATGAACCAACGGAGACTTAACATGCTAAAACAGATGATACTGGGGCTACTGACTATTGTTGTCTACACCGGCAATGTGGCGTACGCGGCTGGTGACCCCGTAGCAGGGCTCCAGAAAGCTAATCTCTGTATCCGCTGCCACGGAAAAGGTGGCCTCAGTACACAAGCTAAATATCCGGTGCTGGCCGGCCAAGTACCTGGTTATATCACCAAGCAACTGGAGGACTTCAAAAGCGGAGCACGTAAATTCCCGGTCATGTCGGGGATGGCTGCCCGTCTCAGCAAACAGGATATGATCAACCTGGATGCCTATTTTTCCAGCCTGCCCGGTGCACAAGGTTTTGTAACCAAAGCCGATTTGCCGCTCGCTCTCTATGGTGAAAAGATCTTTCGTGGTGGTCACAAAAAGCTTAACGTATCGCCTTGCATGGCTTGCCACGCTCCTGATGGCAAAGGAGTGATGCCCCATTTCCCCAGACTGGCGGGCCAACATGCCGCCTATGTCGAAAAACAACTGCTGGCCTTTAAGTCCAGCAAGCGAACCAGTGACAATACCATCATGCAGCAAATCGCCTTTCTCCTGTCCGAAAAAGAAATTAAGGCTCTTGCTATCTATGTGCAAGGATTAAAATAGCTGAGAAATCAGGTCCTCTATTCATGAAAAATGGGGCTTTATAAAAAAGGCTCTGACTCCCGTAATCTTTCATACCCGCCTCCAGTCACTTGAGGGCTGTGCTGTTGCGAGTGTAGATACAATAACGTAAATCTGGTTCGTAGGGGTGGGGAAGTCTGGTCCCTGCCTGCCAATCCAGGGGGTTCAACGCAGGAAAATAGACCGCAGATGGATGCTCAATCACACCGGGAACAAAGGTGATATCAAGACGCTGACACAAAGACAAACCCCGGCGATAAAGCATAGCTCCACCAATCAACCAAATCGCTCCGTTACAACGGAGCAGCGCCCTGTCCAGGGAGTCAAAAGTTTCAACATCCGCTTGAAGCTGACGTGAGATTACCAGATTGCGCCGTTGCGGTAGCTTACGACAACCGATCGATTGCCAAGTTCGCCGTCCCATGATGATGGTACTGTTCAAGGTCAGCTCCTTAAACCGCTTCAGATCTCCGGAATAGTGCCATGGTAACGTGCCATCGACACCGATGACACGATTTTCCGACATCGCGACAATCGCAGAAATCTGTCGCACTACTACACGGCAACCTTGAAGTTAATGGCCGGCTCCGGATTGTAGCCTTCCACCCGGAACAACGACAGCAAGGTCGCTGTATCGGCATCCAGCACTGCAGAAATATCATCCAATTGCCTGATTGACCCATCGATCTGCAAAGAAGGCAATGCTTTAGGCTGGCGCGTCAATTGTTGCTGCAAGCCGGGGATATGATCGTATTCTCCCATGCTGCCATCTTCCTTGGCAGTGTAGACGTGAGCATCGATCAGGGTGTGCGCGAATATGCCCGGGGTAATACCGGAAAAGCGCGACAGCAACAGCAATAAAAAGCTGTAACCAGCCATATTATAGGGCACACCCAAGGCCACATCACAGCTGCGCTGGGTCAGGTGCAGGCAGAGGCGCTGACGTCCATCGGCATCCAGTTGCACATTCACCACCCACAGCGCATGACAGGGCGGCAAACCGCTTTGTTGAGCATTTCCCGGAGCCCAGGCCGATACCACCAGACGCCGGCTCATGGGATTGCGCTGTAATTCTGCCACCAGCCAGGCAATCTGGTCGTTATAACCAACCTTGCCCTGTTCATTTTGAATCGGGAAATGCCGCCAGAAATTACCATAAGCACTCGGTACCTGCCCATTCTCATCGGCCCAGGGATCCCAGAAGCAACAACCATGTTTTTTCAACAATCCGATATCGGTTGCGCCTGACAAAAACCATAGATTCTCGACCAGGATGTTTTTCCAGGAGATCGCTTTGGTGGAGAGCAAAGGGAAACCTTGTGTCAAATCTACCGCGTAATTGAGATTAAAAGTCGACAAGGTATCGACCCCGGTCCGGTTCGGTTTGCGAGTTCCCTGATCCAGCACTTGCCGGACCAAGTCGAGATATTGCTGCATACCTAGCTCCTTGCTGAATGGTCGATAACAGAATCTTACCACGAAGGGTCGGGAGACAATTCGGGACAGGAGTCGTAATGCGTGGAGTATTTTGAGATAAAATTTCCCCCCGATAAGTGAATATTTATTACTATGTAGCCACGTAGAGGATGTTACAAGCCAACTTTCGTGCGCTTCGTTATGTGTTCTTGGACTGTCACCCAATACAAGCCCCCATCTAGTAGGCATTACCAGGGTGAAAAAGGCTAATAAAATGGTGGTAAATCGTCAGAATACATGATCCAGATCAAGGAATATTCGGAATCATTGGTATATAGTGCGTCGCAGGTAATACCTCTGTCCCTCCGTCAATGAGGTCGTTAGCTTGTACCGCCACGAGATAGGCGGGCCCCGCCTTTTTAACAGGCGGGTTTTTTTTGCACTTCTGGTTCTCAACCAACAAACAAATCTGCCTATCCGGTAGTCAGATGGACTGCCTTGAACTACACTCCGATCTGTCATTAAAAAGACTCTTTTCACCCCATCAAGAGAGAAGGCGTGTCAGCCAGTTTAGAAGCACAGAACCTGGAGTGTATACGGGATTTCAGAACGCTGTTTTCCTGCCTCAACTTGCAGCTGAAAAGCGGCCAGGCGGTTCAGATAGAAGGTCCCAACGGTGCCGGGAAAACCACCCTGCTACGGATTCTTTGTGGCCTCAGATTACCAGACGATGGCAAGATCACCTGGAATGGTCAGGATATTTTCAAAGACCGTATCGGATTCCAGGCCGCCCTGGCTTATGTGGGTCACGCCCATGGAATCAAAGGTGATCTCACACCCCTGGAAAACCTGCACTTCTGGTCAACCATTCATCCGGTCAATCAAGACCTTGTTAGTACCGAAGTCCTGAATGCAGTCGGCCTTGGGGCCTATGAGAACACGCTCAGCCGCAGACTATCCGCCGGTCAACGCCGCAGGGTTGCGATCGCTCGCCTGTTGATTACCGATGCCAGGCTCTGGGTTCTGGATGAACCCTTTACCGCGATTGATTCTGATGGTGTGGCCATGATCGAAGAGATTATTTCCCGACACATTGGTCTCGGTGGCATGGCCATCCTCACCAGCCACCAACCGATCACCCTAAAACAAGGTAATTTGCAAACCCTGAGATTGACATGACTACACAACCTGGACTGGGAACAGGCTTTCTGTCATTGCTGCTTCGGGATCTAAAGCTGGGCATCCGGCATCGCAATGAATTACTCAATCCACTGCTGTTCTTTGTCATAGTGGTGACTCTGTTTCCCTTGGGTATCACCCCTGAGGCCAGCATTCTCAAAGCCATCGGCCCTGGTGTAATCTGGGTCGCGGCCCTGCTCGCAACCATGCTGGGTCTTGATCATCTATTTCGGTCCGATTTCGATGACGGCTCGCTGGAGCAGATGCTGTTGAGTACCCAACCCATGCCAATCTTGGTGCTGGCCAAAATGCTCGCCCACTGGTGCCTGACCGGGCTCCCACTGGTGCTGGTCTCACCATTACTGGCCGTCTTTCTCAATATCCCGTCCGATCTCATTCCCATGCTGATGCTGTCACTGGTTATCGGTACACCCACACTCAGTTTTATTGGTGCCATCGGTGTTGGCTTGACCGTTGGCCTGCGTGGTGGCGGGATGCTTTTGTCGTTGCTGGTCTTGCCTTTGTATGTGCCGATATTGATCTTCGGTGCCAGTATTGTACAAACAGCGATTAGCGGTATGAACCCTGCAGGCCAATTTTATGTTCTCGGTGCACTGCTGGTCTTTGCCATGACCCTTGCACCGCTAGCGACTGCGGCGGCCCTACGCATCGCAGTACACTGAGTCCACAATTGGGCTGAGAGAATACTGATATCAGTCAAGAAAAGTGCAATCACTGCCCACAAACCACACAGATTCACTCAAGTATATTTCCGCTTCTATAATTTTCGCTTCCGGTATAATAAAGGCCTGGAACAACTTCGGCAGATTGGCACATCGAGTACTGACAAAAGACCTGTCCTTGCATTGAGTGCTGCAGCCCAGGCTGGCAGCCTACCGAAGCGAGTATTTCCTGAAATCCAAACGGGCTATTTATTACAGGCATATGTGGAAATTCTTTCATCGACTGGGTTCGCCGGCCTACTTTTATCGCTGGGCCGGTAAAGCCATTCCCTGGTGCTGGGGTGTGACCGCCCTGCTGCTGCTTGCTGGCCTGTATCTCGGTCTGGTCGTAGCCCCAACGGATTATCAGCAGGGAGACAGTTATCGGATTATCTTTATCCATGTGCCCTCTGCCTGGATGTCGATGTTCATTTACGTAGTGATTGCCGTCACCGGCTTTATCGGTTTGGTCTGGCACATGAAAATGGCCGATGTAATCGCCCGTTCTAGTGCTCCTATCGGTGCCATGTTTACCTTTGCAGCACTGATCACCGGCTCATTGTGGGGCAAACCGATGTGGGGAACCTGGTGGATCTGGGATGCCAGGCTAACCTCGGAACTGATTCTGCTATTTCTATACCTGGGCTACATGGCCCTGCAATCGGCGATTGAAGATCGCAAGATGGCGGCCAAGGCAGCTGCGGTCCTAGCACTGGTCGGGGTCATCAATATTCCGATCATTCACTATTCCGTGGACTGGTGGAATACGTTGCATCAGGGTTCCACCGTGACTAAATTCAGCAAACCTTCGATCGATCTCAGCATGTTGATCCCTCTGCTGGTGATGGCCCTGGCCTTTCAGCTGTATTATTTTGCTGCTGTTATGATGCGTGCCCGCAGCACCTTGCTGGAACAGGAGCGGCGTGCCCACTGGGTCCGTGAACTATCAGAGGTCAACAACCCATGAGCGAGTTTTTTCGGATGGGCGGTTACGCCTTTTATGTCTGGACCAGCTACGGTATCGTCGCTCTGGTTATGACCGTGGAAGTCATCCATAACATCCTGCAACAACGCCGCGAAATCCGCAATATTAAACGCCAGATCACCCACCTCAAGGCGACTGGCTACCATGGAGAACACCCGCATGAGAGCAAAACGTAAACGTCGGCTGATTCTGTCCGGCTTACTGCTGGTCGGTATTGGTACCGCGGTAACCTTGACCTTGCTGGCGCTGAACAAAAATATCAATCTATTCTACACGCCAACCCAAGTGAAGGCTGGAGAAGCCCCAACTAGTCAGCCCATCCGAATCGGTGGTCTCGTTGAAGAGGGCAGCGTCGGCCGTGACAAAAAAGGCTTGACTGTGCACTTCAAGGTTACCGATACCGCAGAAACGGTAGCGATTGAATATACTGGCATTCTGCCGGATCTGTTCCGCGAAGGGCAAGGCATTGTCGCCCAGGGCCGTCTGAACAACCAGGGGATCTTCATCGCCGATACGGTGCTGGCCAAGCATGATGAAAACTACATGCCCCCGGAAGTAGCCAATGCTTTGCAAACCGCAAAAGCCATGCAGGTTACACAGTAGCACAACAGAACTATACAGCAGCAACCACTAACGAGGCAGTCCCAGAGACTGCAGATACCACGCTACGAAGTAGTACGCCACGGAGGCACCCATGATTCCAGAAATCGGTAATTTCGCCCTTATCCTTGCATTACTGGTCGCTATTCCCTTATCGATTTTCCCGTTGCTCGGTGCCAATCGACAAATACCCGGCTGGATTGCCATGGCACGACCCGCCGCGCAGCTGCAGGCATTGCTCTTGATTATCTCTTATGCAGCCCTGACCTACGCGTTTGTTACCAGCGATTTTTCGGTCGAGTATGTGGCCTCCAATTCCAATTCCCAGTTGCCCCTCGTCTACCGGATATCCGCGGTCTGGGGTGGTCATGAAGGTTCCCTGCTGCTATGGGCCTTGATTCTTTCGCTCTGGGCCGCGATGGTGAGCCTCTTCTCACGCACCATTCCTGAAGATATGGTCGCTCGGGTACTGGCAGTCATGGGCATGGTCAGTGCCGGCTTTCTGCTGTTTATGTTGGTGACGTCCAACCCTTTTTTACGGCTGCTGCCAGCCGCTGCTGAAGGCCGGGATTTGAACCCGTTGCTGCAGGACTTTGGCCTGGCTCTACACCCGCCGTTGCTGTATATGGGCTATGTCGGCTTTTCGGTGGCTTTTGCCTTTGCCATTGCCGCCATGCTGGGCGGAAAGCTGGATGCTGCCTGGACCCGCTGGTCGCGACCCTGGACCAATATTGCCTGGATGTTTCTCACCTTGGGCATTGTCGTCGGCAGCTGGTGGGCCTATTACGAACTGGGTTGGGGTGGCTGGTGGTTCTGGGATCCGGTAGAAAATGCTTCCTTCATGCCCTGGCTGGTCGGCACCGCACTGATCCACTCCATGGCGGTGACCGAGAAACGTGGCCTACTAAAATCCTGGACCGTACTGCTCGCAGTGTTTACCTTCTCCCTCAGTCTGCTCGGTACCTTCCTGGTTCGCTCGGGAGTCTTGACCTCGGTACATGCTTTTGCCTCCGATCCAAAACGCGGTATCTTTATTCTGGTTTTTCTGGCCCTGGTGGTCGGAGGTTCGCTGTTACTGTACGCCATACGTGCTCCACAGATTCGCAGCAAAAGCACCTTCAATTTCTCTTCCCGCGAGGCGGCGCTGCTGTTAAATAATATCCTGCTGGTTACGTTAGCAACCAGTATCCTACTCGGCACCCTCTACCCGCTGATTCTCGATGCTTTGGGCCAGGGCAAGATCTCGGTCGGCCCACCTTACTTCAACAGCGTATTCATACCCCTGACCTTGCCTCTGGGCGTGCTTATCGGCATCGGCGTACTGTCGCGCTGGAAACGTGACCAGGCGGCGAGGCTGCTTTCGATGCTGCGCTGGCATCTGGCCATAAGTCTGGCGATCGGTCTGGCACTGCCTTGGTTGTTCAGTGAGGACTACCAATGGCGCGCTGCGATGGGACTGAGCACTGCCGTCTGGGTCGTACTGTCTAATCTACAAGGCCTGGCGGATCGCAACCGTCACGGCAACAGCTGGCTTCGCGTTCTGCGCACAACACCCCTGTCCTGGTACGGTATGCTGGTGGCACATATCGGTGTGGCCTTCCTGATCGCGGGAATCACCGTGGTCTCGACCTATACTCAGGATCAGGATGTACGCCTCGCTCCCGGTGATAGCTACACCCTGGCAGACTACAAAATACGGTTTGATACCATCCAAAAACAAGCGGGGGCCAACTACCGTTCACAGATGGGTACCTTCAGCGTGCGCAAAAACGACAAGTTGATCGCCACGCTATATCCCGAAAAACGCACTTATCTGAGTTCTGCTCGTCCCATGACAGAAGTCGGTATCGATGCGGGCCTGTGGCGCGACCTCTACGTCGCCCTGGGTGAACCCATCGGCAACAGTGGGGCCTGGGCCGTACGGTTATATTACAAACCCATGGTGCGCTGGCTATGGTTGGGTGGTCTGTTAATGGCCCTGGGTGGACTGCTGGCAGCCTCGGATCGTCGTTATCGAATGGCGCGGCGGATTGTGCCAGAAACCCTGGAATCCACTGCCACCGTTTCCCGCAAACCCTCACCGATAACGGAGGTCAGCTGATGCCCGCAATATTGCTTCGTGGCCTGATTGCTGGAGTCTTTCTGCAGCTGGCATTCCAGCAGCCTGGTTTTGCGGCCATCGAGGTTCACAAATTTACCAATCCGGCTCAGGAGCAACAATACAAGACGCTGATTCAGGAATTGCGCTGCTTGGTCTGCCAGAATGAAAATCTTGCCGCTTCCAACGCTGACCTGGCCAAGGATCTGCGCCAAAAAATCTACGATATGACCATGCAGGGTAAAGATTCACAATTTATTGTTGACTACATGGTGGCCCGTTATGGCGATTTTATCCTCTATCGCCCTCCGCTCAAGCCCATCACAATTTTACTGTGGACCGGGCCACTGCTAATCCTGCTGCTGAGCCTGTGGGTTGCCTACCGAATCATCAGGGGCCGTGCTGGCATCGCGCCCACACTCAATAGTGAACAACAGCAACAAGTACGTACCCTTCTCGAACAACAGGATTAATCAGCAATGATCGGATTCTATTTAGTTGCCTTCACCTTGGTGTTACTGTCCATAGCAGTACTGATCTGGCCGTTGTATCGCCATCACCAACTGGCCAATATCGACCGCCGCCAGCAAAATATCGATATCGCCCGGGAGCAGCTCGCAGAATTAAAATCGAACCAAGCCAGCGGCAGGCTTACCCAGGAGGAATTCGAGCAACAGCGTAATGAGCTGGAAGTCACCGTTCTCGAAGATACCTTGGCGGAAGAAACCACGACCTCGACCCAGACAACCACTCGACACGGCCCACAGCAGATCATAGCCGTATTGCTGATTGCCCTGTTGCTGCCTGCCGCCGCCGGCTTTCTGTATCTTATTCTGGGTACACCACAAGCAATTGACGGTGTTTTCGTAGCACAACAACAACAGTCGGCATCCTCTGGAAAGATTCAGGCCATGGTCACCAGACTCGCTGCCAAAATGGCCAAAAATCCCGATGATCCAAAAGGGTGGCTCTTTCTGGCACGGAGCTATATGGTTCTGAAACAATACCCTGCAGCCGTCAAGGCTCTACAACATGTTCGCGACCTGGAAGGAGACAAACCGCAAGTCCTGGTCAGTTACGCTAATGCAGTGGCCATGTCCCGAGGTGGCGACCTCAGCGGTGATGTCACAGACATGTTGGATAAAGTCTTGCAACAGGATCCGAGTAATATCGAAGGACTCTGGCTCAGTGGTCTGGCAGCCAGGCAGCGTGGTGATCTACCGGCTGCACTAAAGTTCTGGCGCCTGGCAATACCCCTGGTTACGTCCGATGCTCAGGCTTTATCCCAGTTGCAGGGCTTAATCCGCCAAACACAAAAAGATGCCGATAAGGCGCAATCTGCTGCTGGGACCACACCCGCCGCAACGACGACCAGCAATACCAGGCTGATTGTCAATGTTTCTCTGTCTCCGGAGTTACAAAATAAAACTTCCCCGGACAACATTGTCTTTATTTACGCGCGAGCGCTGCAGGGGAACACAGCATTGCCTCTGGCGATTGCCCAAAAAAAGGTCTCAGACCTGCCTTTGCGTATTGTCCTGGATGATACTATGGCTATGTTGCCATCAGCGAAACTGTCCAAATACCTCAAGGTCCGGCTTACTGCGCGAATCACCCTGAATGGCAAAGCCAACCCTTCCAGCGGTGACCTGATCGGGGAAGTCAGTCCGGTAGACACTAATCAGACCGAACCTATCGAGGTCGTGATTACTCAGGTAGTACCATAACGATAATGAAAAAGTAACCGGGTCTGCAAGGAATCAGGCGTTCTTCCTGACGCCAAAATCCCACTGCACGACTACTCTGCCACAGCCTCTCGTGCGGAGTCCAGATCCAGCGCCACAACCTTGATACTGATCTTGATCCTAACATGCCCGCGTTTGACAGGTTTGAAGTGGATTTTGTTGGCAGGTGCAGTAGAGAACCACCTACGATTCCACACCACTAACAGCCTCCTAGCGATTACCCTACCTACCAGAACCAGAGAAACACGCTTGAGTCCCCACCCCAATAGCAAAGTGAAGCAAATCGATCTTCGTGCCAATGCCAGTCGCCGTTTCGACACCACTACAGCCAAGTCCAAAAATCACTGTTGGTCAGCCATGGCGCCAACGGGAGGCTGCCCGAGAATAGGAATCGACCGGTTTGTTGCTCCTGCAAAACCACCACTTTCGCCAGCCATGGCCGTCGTCGTGAGGGGAAGCCATTGTAAAGCCGGTTAATCGATCATTGGAGGCGAGCAGTGGCACATGGATGTGCTGTTTACGAACCTAAGGATGAAATAGTCACCCATATTTATCGTACTATCCAGTGTAGCCTCGACCTTTACCGGACCACCTTGATCGCAAGCTTCATTCCGGCCCGATAATGGCCTGGCACATGACAGGCAAGTTCCAGTGAAGAGTCCAGATCGGCGACCTTAAAGGTATAATCGAAAACAACCGTGGCTCCAGGTCTGAGTGCCTCGGCCTCAGCAATGCCTAGCGCCAGGTCATCCATCTTCTGATTGCTCACACTGCCTTCCGCCAGCGGCTCGATCAACATCACTTCATGATCGATCACCCCCTTATTGGTAACCACAAAATGATACGGTACCCCCACCTGAAACTCGGTGATATCACTCTCAATTCGCATAGCCTCAGCCGTGACATGAACGGTCTTGCTAGCAACAGCAGCCGCATTGGCCAGCGGTGCCACAGCCAAAAAACATAGTAACCGTAATAAGCCTCGAAAATTCATTGCTAGGTCCTTGGACAAAATTCTGCCGGTACAATCCGGATACGTCTCATACCAGGATTATCTCATGATTTGACCCAATGTACAGAAATAGGGCAGGATCTCAAAGCTGCATGATCGGTGAACGCGACAACTTTGTTGATATACACCGCAGGGCCTCAGGCTATACAATCCCGTTATTCGGATAGGTCTCGGCTTTCGTACAGCAGCAGGTAACCATCCCAAATGAGGAAACCCGGATGTTGCATTTTACTGACCAGGAGTTTTTCACGCGCCGGATTCAGGTTGAGGCCGAAATGTCTCGCCGGGGACTTGACGGCATGTTGCTGTTTGCTCCGGAAAGCCAGTATTGGCTCACCGGGTATGACAGCTTCGGTTATTGTTTCTTTCAGTGCCTGATTATTGGCCGTTTCGAACCGGTACTGTTGACACGATCAGCCGATCTTCACCAAGCCCGGCTGACCTCCAATATCCAGGATATCCGCCTTTGGATCGATGGCGAAGGGGTAGATCCCACTGCGTCACTTTTGGAGACACTACAATCCCTTGGACTGGCCAATGGCCGTTTGGGCATCGAAACCGATACTCAGGGCCTGACTGCATTGAACGGCCAGCGGCTCTATGCCAGGCTGGAGGGCCGGATCGAGTTAATTGAAAGCTCAAATCTGGTCTCGGCATTCCGCCTCATTAAGTCTGAAGCCGAGTTGGTGTACATACACAAGGCTGCTGAACTAGCGGACGATGCGCTCGAAGCTGCGATTGGCCTTGCCGGCCCCGGTGTCGATGAAGCGCAGATTCTTAGCGCTATGCAGGGTACCATTTTCTCTGGCGGCGGTGATTACCCGGCCAATGAATTTATCATTGGCTCCTCGGATCATGCCTTGTTATGTCGCTATAACGCCGGTCGACGAACCTTGTCCACCAACGATCAACTGACCCTGGAATGGGCCGGCGTGTACCGACATTATCACGCAGCATTGATGCGCACCCTGATTATCGGCAAACCAAGCAAACAACACGAGCACTTGCATGAAGCTGCCCTGATTGCCTTGCAACATTGTGAGACCCAACTACAGCCAGGCGCGCCCATGGGGCAAGTTTATGATGCCCACACCGAAACACTGGATCAGCTGGGCCTTGAGGAACACCGTCTCAATGCTTGCGGCTATGCACTCGGTGCCCGTTTTTCACCCAGCTGGATGGAGCCACAGATGTTCTACAAAAATGCCACCACCATCATGCAGCCCGGTATGGTATTTTTCCTGCATATGATCCTGATGAACAGCACTAGCAAAACCGCAATGTGCCTCGGACGCAGCTATTTAATTACCAGCAGCGGCAATCAAAGTCTTTCGCGACTTAGCCTTGAAATGCTGTGCTGTTAGATGCAATTGAGGGGGTCAGGTCGTCGCGATTACAAACGACTGACCTTGGTTATCACCACATCTTCAACTGGCACATCGCCATGTGGGCCGTAATTGGACGTAGCTACCCCGGCTATGGCATCGACCACATCCAAGCCCTCAGTAACTTCAGCAAAGACCGCATAACCCCAGCCTTGTGAGCTCTTGCTGGAAAAGTTCAGGAATGAATTATCCGCCAGGTTGATAAAAAACTGTGATGTTGCTGAATGTGGATCACCGGTACGGGCCATTGCCAGAGAACCGCGCTTGTTCACCAGCCCGTTATCGGCTTCATTGGTGACCGGAGCCTGATTGGGCTTTTCGCGCATACCGGGTTCAAAACCACCACCCTGAATCATGAAACCGGGAATAACCCGATGAAAAATTAGTCCATCAAAGAATCCACTGTCCACGTAAGCAAGGAAATTTTTCACGGTCAATGGTGCTTTTTCTGCGTCACAGACAATCTCGATCGTACCGTGGCTGGTCTTCATACGTACTACCGGGGCCATGTTCTCTGTCATGCTTGGGTCTCCGCAATGTTATTCATTATCCAAACACGGCATTGTACCAGCAGGAGCTAGGGATTACCGAAATCCATTGTCACCGGCACATAGAATCAGGGATGCCACCTGAAGCTGGAAATATCACAGTCCACAGGGTTGCGGAAACTGAATCAAACCATAGCCAAAAACTGGATCCCAGCCTGGAGCCCCAAGATCTCGTGCTCTGGCCCGTAATCGTGCTCGAATCTTGTCAATGCCCAGCGTACGCGCCGCCACTAAGCGGGCAACCGCAGCAGTCACAAAAGGTGCTGAAAAAGAAGTTCCGCTGTAATATTTTCCTCCATTGGCAGCACGTGCCGACCACACATCAACACCCGGGGCCGCGAACTCTACATAGGAACCCCGATTGGCATTTCGCAAGATACGCAACCGCGCATCCACCGCGGTCACTGCGATAACTTTTGAATAAGCAGCCGGAAAAACTGGCGCAGCACCCAGGCCACTATTGCCTGCTGCAGCCACCACCACAATAGCTTGTTTCTGTACGGCCTGAATCGCCAAATCCAACAAACGATCTCGCCCCCCTCCGAGGCTCATATTGATGACCTGAACCTTGTGACCCGCCAGCAAATCCAGGGCACGCGCCAGCCATTCTGCCGTCGTTTCTATCGGTTGTTGAGGTCGTTTTATAAAACTGCTGACCGCGATCATGCTGGCCGCCGGCAACACCCCATGAAACCTACCATCTGCCGAACGTCCCAGCAGCAAGGCCGCAACACCTGTACCATGATCCAGTGGAGCCGGTGAATAACCCGCAGGGATAACTGTCAGGCGGGTAATGCGGGCCCGTTGCAAAGCTGGATGGCTGACATCTACGCCTGTATCAATCAAGCCGACCCGCACCGGCTTGCTGCAAGCTGTCTGCCCAGTTCGCCAACCGAGAATTTTCGCAGCATACTGTCGTGGCCCGGAGTTTGTGCCTTGCAATTGATAGCGGTGATTAACATCGACTGTTAGCTGTGGATACAGGATCTGTAACTGGATTTTTGCTTCCAGCGAAGTCATACCTGCTGGCACGCCAAATACGGAATATACCAAACCGAGGCTCGGTAATAAGTGCCTGCGCAAAGCCCGAAATCCCAGTTCTGCGAAGGCTCGTGCTTGTAAGCTTGCCTGCTGTAGCGAGCTGCTGATGACGATGACCTGTCGGGGTACAAATCTTATGGTACTGTCTGGCAGTACTGCAGCAATGGGGCTGTGTATTGCAACCGGCAATTCATACTCGATGTTGCGACTGCTGGGCGGTTTCGCAACCTCTGCATGCTTCCCCTGAGGCCCAGAAATCGGTCTCTTACCCGTGGTGCCTGGGGCCACATTGATACGAGTTGTGGTGTGCGCGGTGGTGGCTGATTTGGTGACCGGTACAGGCATTGATGATCTGGTTGTTGGGATTGTTGGGGTTGTTGGGGGTCGGGCCGGCGAGGTGTTGGGTACCGTGGGTACATTGGGCCGCTTAGTGGGTGGCGGCAAGGAAATATTTGCTGGTCTGCTGGAATTCGGTGAGCTGCTGGTACTGGCCTTCGCTGTAGAGCTTGGTGTCGGCTTGCCAGATGACCGGGCCGAAGGCAATGGCCACAAGATGACTGGAACTGGAGCATTTTGTAGCGACGGCAGACCCGTTTGTACCCCAACTCCGGTTGCCTTATCCCCACTGATCTTGGCGGGTCCTGATGCCTTGGGCACGGTTGGGGCAACGACAGCAGAAGTCGACGCCGACCCTGACTGCGCCTGCGCTACCGAAACGCAGACCAGGCCGAACACCCAAAAACTTCTAAATATTGCGTATATCATGCTGCCGTGATCCTCAGTCTGCGTCGACAGCCGCAACACCCGGGGTATTGCGTAATTGCTTGATCAGGCGACTAATCTCAGCGACCTGGCTGATTTCTATAGGTAGCAAGAGTCGATAAATGCCCAAAGCGCCCGGTCCTCCAATAATTGTTGCGTCGATACCATTGATGATCTCTCGCAAGCGCACCTCACTGACATCAGGATCAAAACTGACTTGCAAAACAGCCCCGGTTGCGGCCTGCTGCCGGGAGGACAATACCGTGTAATGCTGTTGATGGACTGGCCAGATCTGCAGTAGCACGCCACCCTGAATCATTAGCAGCAAGGCGGCTGCAGCCAGTGTTGGACGCCACCACCTATTTTGGGTCACGGGCCGAACGGATTGTTTCTGCCTTTCCTCGTTGATCGTTTTTTGCAACCGGCGCCAGCCCAGCTCGCCAGGTGATACCACTTCATCCTGCTCCTGCTGGATGACAGTCTGTATCGATTGTAAAAAGGCCACGTCAACCCGGGCTTCCTCGTGCCCCTCAATATAACGTTCCGCACGCTTGCGTTCTTTGCCAACCAACGTCCCGTTGACATACCAGGGTAAAACTTTCTTCTGTTCTACGTGCTCGTTGTCGATTTCCATTACCATCGTTCAATCCTCACATAGCCATCTTTCCAGGCACTTCTTTAACCACTGTTTGGCGTGATACACCCGGGTCTTGACCGTCCCTTCCGGGCAAGCTGTCAGCTCGGCGACTTCCCGGTAGTGTAACTCTTGGTAAAATACCAGTTGTAACACCTCGCGCTGGGCCGCGGACAGATGATTCAGACAATCACGGACCGCTGCCCGGTCTTCGGCCTGTGTCAGCAACTGCTCGGTCATTACTGTGTCATCAGGTATTTCATCATCCAGTTCGGAAAACTCATGCCGTTTTAGCTTGCGTAGTTGATCGATCACCTTGTAGCGGGCTATACCCAATAACCAGGTCTTTACCTTGGACCCCTCCCGGAATTGTTCAGCACCATTCCAGACTGCCAACATCACTTCATTAACTATGTCGGCAGCAACGTGAGAATCGTTCAATCGACTGAGTGAAAAAATATAAACAGTGCGCTCATAAAGCCGATAGAAAGCTCGCATTGCCTGTTCACTACCCGCTGCAATCTGCTGGATAAGTTTTATCTCTTCGTTGTCTTCGGTATTTTTCAGATCAATCACTGGCATGCGTCTGTACTCCGATTTCTAGCCCTCAAACCCGTAAAAATCAGACTTTGAGATCACTTCGGTAATAGCGTAAAATGGCCTGCTGTGACATCATTGAACATCTCGAATATCTTGTCAATCTCATGCCGGCGTGGATATCTGACAAGCAACGCTGTAACAGCGTGCAGGACGAGCCATGGCGACGAAAAGACCAACTCTTAAACAATTACGTGCATTTTGTTCCGCAGCGGCCAGCAACAGTATTTCCCGGGCGGCCGAACAACTGGGATTGAGTCAACCCTCCGTTTCCTTACAAATCCAAGCGTTGGAACGCAATCTGGATGTCATCCTGTTCGAGCGCAGAGGCCCCAAAATCCTGCTCACTCCTCAAGGCCAGGTATTTCGGGAAATGGCACAACCTTTGGTCGACAATATTAACAGTCTGGCCGAGAATTTCTCTGCCCACTTTGGTGAACTTGATCGAGGTGAACTCAACATCGCTGCCGGGGAATCGACCATCCTGTATATATTGCCTGAACCCATTAAGAAATATGCCACCAGCTTTCCCAAAGTCCGTCTCAAACTGCACAATGTTACCGGACGGGATGGTCTGGAAATGCTGCGTGCCGATACTGCAGATTTTGCCGTTGGCTCGATGATCGAAGTTCCTGATGATATTCACTATCAGCCTATTTTTACTTTTGATCCGGTACTGATCATCCCTCCCGGCCACCAGCTAGCGGATAAAGAGGAAATTCAACTGGCTGATATCAGCCCTTACGGACTGATTCTGCCACCACACCATCTAAGCACTTGGCACATGGTAGACCTGGTATTTCAGCAGGCCAATCTACCCTACCAAGTCACCCTGGAAGCCGGTGGTTGGGAAGTCATCAAAAAATATGTTGCCAATGGTCTGGGTATATCGATCGTGACCAGCATCTGTCTGACAGGAGATGAAAGGCTTGTGCAAAAATCCCTGAAAGAATTCTTCCCCCGCCGCAGCTATGGAGTGGTGATGCGGCGGGGGAAATTCCTCACCCCACAGGCCAGAAAGTTCATTGATGTAATGGATCCAAATTTTTTTACCACGGTTCGCCATGGCATATAACCCCTTCACCCACGTGCCAAGCGCTGTTCTACACCGCCTCCTCACAGGCTGCCTGACCCTGCTGTTTCTGGCGATCAGTGCACCCGGCCTGGCTGCGCCGCCGGCAGGTGAGCGACTGGAAGATGCCATGTGGCAGCTACAACCACAACCTAACGCCATCCCCGTTTGCTATGATTTCGGTTGTAAGGTACAGACTACGGTTGCTATCAGCGACCTGGAATGGGGCGAAGTCAGCGGTTGGTTTTATCCACGAGCAAAGAGCGCAGAACAGGAAAGAAAGCAGATTCGACAAGCCATAGGATGGATGGAGGTCATCATCGGCCGCTACACCCCTACTTATCGTGACAAAGCCAAGGACCTTCCTGAAGGGGCGCAGTTCCCGGGTCAACTGGACTGTATTGATGAATCCATGAATACAACGGTCTATTTACGACTATTCCAGCAGGCTGGGCTATTGCGCTGGCACAAGGTGGTGCGACGCGCCTACCGGCGTGCTATTTTTGATCAACATTGGTCTGGTCAGATTATGGAACTTAAAACTGGCAAGCGTTTCGTGGTTGATTCGTGGTTTGAAGACAACGGTATGCTGCCCTACATTGCCGACAGCAGTATCTGGGGTGATATTCCGTTTTTCTTTACTTCCTATCTTTACAACCTGCCGGGTTCATAAACTGATGCACAAATCGCCTCACAAACCAGGCGAGGTGATCGTCGGCATGTCCGGTGGTGTTGACTCAGCGGTGACTGCCCTGCTCCTGAAGCAGGGGGGGTGGCAGGTTCGGGCCATGTTCATGAAGAACTGGGAAGAAGATGACACACGTGACCATTGCAGCGCCACAATTGATCTGGAGGATGCCACCGAAGTCTGTAAACAGCTCGATATTCCTCTGGAAACAGTCAATTTTTCCTATGAGTACTGGCAGCGGGTATTCAAATACTTTCTTGCCGAGTATCAGCTGGGCCACACACCAAACCCGGATGTTCTTTGCAATCGTGAAATAAAATTCAAGGTCTTTCTCGAGTACTGCCTGGACAAGGGCGCCGATTTTATCGCCACCGGCCATTACGCCCGGCTGCAGCAAAAAGAACAGCAAACCCTTTTACTACGCGGACTGGACAGCAATAAGGACCAGAGTTATTTTTTGCATGCGGTACCCCAATCGGCACTGCAGCGCAGTTTGTTCCCCCTCGGGGCAATACCAAAGACACAGGTTCGCAGACTGGCCCGGGAGGCCGGCCTGCAAATACATGGCAAGCGAGACAGCACCGGCATTTGCTTTATCGGTGAGCGCAATTTCCGGGCATTCCTGAGTCGCTTTCTACCGGCCTGCGCGGGTGACATGGTAGACCCGAATGGGACCGTTCTCGGGAGACACAATGGCTTGATGTATTACACCATTGGTCAGCGCCAGGGCCTGGGTATCGGTGGCGCGGGTGGTCCCAGGTACGTCGCTGCCAAAAACCTGCAGGAGAATACCTTGCTGGTAGTCAATGACCGCAACCACCCTGCTCTGTTGAGTACTGCGCTACGCACCGACAACCCGCATTGGACTACCGACACAGCACCGCAACTGCCATTACATTGCAAGGTGCAAACGCGTTATCGGCAAACTGCAGTATCCTGCCAGGTCCATGCACTGAACGAAGGTCTGGAGGTGCGTTTCCAGCAGCCACACCACGCCATCGCACCCGGCCAGTATGCCGTATTTTATGATCATAATCACTGCCTGGGTGGCGCAAGGATCCGCAGTCGAGACAATCTACTAGACCCTTGGCCCGCACCTTGACCCCCCTGATCCAACAGCTTACTTGCTGCCGGTAAAAAGCTTTCGACTTAGCCGACGGACTCCTTGACCAAAACCCCTGGCCAAACGCCCAAAGCAAGTACTTCGACCAAGACTTGCCTGTTCATCAGCCCGTAACAACTCAGGAGCCAGACGCTTTTTCAATTTCAAAACCGCACTGTGATCCACCCGCACCATCTGTCTGAATAACCAGTTTGCCGATAGATTCCAGGTCCGTCCACGCTGCACACTCGCGACGAAATCAACCACATAAGGCTGACCCTGGGTGTCCACCAGGGTATTGTGTGGGCTGCGCAAATCGCCATGGGCCACACCCAACTCGTGCATGCTATCTAGTAAGACCTCATAGCGCTGAAAAAACTGCTCCCAGTCTATCGCAGTGGTCGTTTTTAACACCGGGACTGCATCGATTTTCTGCATCAGCAGACCACGCTTTCCAACCCGGGCCAACAACCCAGGACTACCCGTCAATTGCTGGAGCTGTTGCAGTGAGCGACATTCCCGCCAGGCCAGCAGTGGACCGAGTATGCGAGAGAAACCAGGGGCTGAGGCTGTATAATTCTTGTACACAGCAAGTTGGTCCCCCAACAAAACCACTTCAACGGCCGGTCGGGAACCACCTCCCTGGCGCAGAATCTCGACCACAGCGTCAGCACGGAACGGGTTGTGAGAGGCTGGGTCATCGATGAATTGAGAAAATTGCTGGTCCATGAAAGTGGTCGCTAGTTGCCATTATGGTAGACTTGCTTAAATGATCCACCCTATTCTATGCGCTACTGCCCATGAATTCATCGCTTAATGACCTTGCACTGTCTCCGCTGACGGCAATCTCTCCGCTGGACGGTCGCTATGGGTCGAAACTGAACGCTCTGAAGCCCATATTCAGTGAATATGGGTTGATCCGCTATCGGGTGCTGGTCGAGATCCGGTGGCTACAATACCTGGCTGCCAAACCTGAAATCTCCGAAATTCCTACCTTATCTGCAACTGCGCTCACTCTGCTTGAACAGGTGGTTACCAGCTTCAGTGAAGCAGATGCCGAACGTGTTAAAACGATTGAACGGATCACTAATCACGATGTCAAGGCAGTGGAATACTTCATCAAGGAACAACTTGCAAAGCACCCGGAGTTATCAGCAGTCGCTGAATTTACTCATTTTGCCTGTACTTCTGAAGACATCAACAACCTGTCCTACGCCCTGATGCTCCAAAATGGCCGTGAACAACTGCTCATTCCACAAGCCCAGCAGATTCTTGACCAACTGGCCATAGTAGCGAAAGAAAATGCGGCACTTCCGATGTTGGCTAGAACTCACGGCCAGCACGCTACCCCCACCACACTGGGGAAGGAAATGGCCAATGTTCACTGGCGTTTGCGGCAAGCAGTGAAAGCACTCGGACAGATCAAACTGCGCGGCAAATTCAATGGTGCTGTCGGCAACTTCAATGCCCATCTGGCTGCTTATCCGGAGCTGGACTGGCCAGCGATCTCGCGCTCTTTTGTGACCTCACTGGGCCTTTTCTGGCATCCCATGACGACCCAGATCGAACCCCATGATTATATTGCTGAACTGGCTCATGCCCTGGTCCGGCTCAATACCGTATTGATCGACTTCAGTCGTGACATGTGGTTGTATATATCATTGGGCTATTTTTCACAGCACCTGGTGGCCGGTGAAGTGGGTTCATCCACCATGCCACATAAAATCAATCCCATCGACTTTGAAAATGCCGAAGGCAATCTTGGCCTGGGCAATGCCTTGCTAAATCATCTGGCCAATAAACTTCCGATCAGTCGCTGGCAACGTGACTTGTCTGATTCCACCGTTCTGCGCAACCTCGGAAGTACCTTTGGCTACAGCCTGTTGGCCTGGAGTTCGCTGCTAAGGGGGCTGCATAAAGTGGCCGCCAACCCGGACACGATCACCGCCGATCTTGATCAGGCTTGGGAAGTACTGGCCGAGGCCATTCAAACCGTCATGCGCCGCTATGGCCTGCCCGAACCCTATGAACAGCTCAAGGCATTAACCCGAGGTCACGAAAATATTGATCATACGCGTATCACTGCGTTCATCCACGGACTGGTACTCCCGCTCGAAGTACGTGACAGTTTGCTGGCCATGACCCCAGCACAATATACCGGCCTGGCAGAACTTCAAGCCACCGATTACCTTGATAGCCTGACTACTACACCAGTAGAATAAAAACCATTCCTTATGGGCAGAATAAGGGGTTCCATACAATCTCACCAGAAATCAATCTATAATTTGCCTGAGTTGTCAACAGTTGACTACACGAAAAATTCAACAAACCAGCGGCCCGGTCGATAACGATCTACACCTCCGGGAGAGTGATTGGGAGTCTTTATGGATCTAGCTACACTTATCGGCATATTGGCCGCCGTCGGGATTGTCTTGTCCGCCATTGCGATCGGTCCTAGCCCACTGATCTTTGTTAACATTCCAAGTATTTTTGTTGTTATCGGTGGCACGTTCGGCGCCACCTTGATGCAGTTTAATCTACCGGCATTATGGGGCGGCTTCGGGATTGCCATGAAAGCCTTTTTCCATAAACAGGAATCTCGCCAGGAGCTGATTCAGGAAGGACTGGAGCTGTCACAGATCGCCCGCAAAGAGGGGCTCTTGGGCCTTGAGGGGCGGGAGATTTCCAATAATTTTCTCCAAACCGGTATTACGCTGGCCGTTGATGGCCATGATCCGGAACTGGTTCGCCGAATGCTCAGCAAGGATATCAACCTGACCATCGAACGCCACGAAGAAGGGCAACAGATCTTCAAAGCAATCGCTGATATGGCGCCAGCAATGGGGATGATCGGAACGCTCATTGGCCTGGTACAAATGTTGTCGAATATGTCTGACCCCAAACAGATTGGTCCGGCCATGGCCGTCGCACTGCTGACCACTCTGTATGGAGCCTTTATCGCCAATGTGATTTGCTTGCCGATTTCCAAAAAACTGGGCTTGCGCAGCCGTGAAGAACGAATTAATCGCTCCCTGATTTTGGAGGAAGTGGGGGCCATTCAGGAGGGGATGAACCCACGCGTGATGGAGGAACTGTTAAAAACCTACCTGCCTCCCAGTGAGCGAGAAAATGCCGATGCAGCCGCCTGAAACCAGAAACAGACGACCAGCCAAGCATGTCTGACGAGGCGCCAAAATCAGGTGGAGATGAAGGGGCGCCCGCATGGATTATGACTTTTGCCGATTTAATGTCATTGCTGATGACCTTCTTCGTACTGCTGCTATCATTTTCAGAAATGGATATCCAAAAATACAAACAGCTGGCCGGCTCCATGAAACAGGCCTTCGGGGTACAACGAGAAGTCAAAGTCAAAGAACCTCCCAAAGGGATTAACGTCATTGCCCGTGAATTCAGTCCCGGACGGCCCGTACCAACTCCACTGAATGTAGTCAAACAAAACTCGACTGACTATTTGCGGAGAAATCTTTTTGTCCCCGACAGTACATCGAAAAATATCTATGCGGATTCCAAAAAAATCCGTAAGGAAGACTTTATCCAGCGCAATGCCGGCCAGAACAACAACCGGCGTGATCGTCAGCAGCAGAACGCAGACTCCAGATCCACACCATCCAATATCGAGGGACAACAAGTCGGTCAGGGTGATGTGGGTGAAGGCACCAATCAGCAACAAGCCAATATTAAGGCCATGGCCGCCAGTATTCGTAAGTCTTTGCGTAAGGAAATCAAGTCTGGATCCATGCAGGTATTGACAGAAAATCAAAAAATTGTGGTCCGGATCGCCGAACGTGGCTCTTTTGCTCCCGGCCAGGCCACACTCAACACAAGATTTGCCCAGGCCGGGGAAAAACTGGCGGCTATACTCAAAGAAATCCCGGGCACAATCGAAGTCAGCGGCCATACTGACAGCATTCCGATTCATAACCGAAAATTCAGCTCGAACTGGGAACTTTCTGCAGACCGTGCGATTGCCGTACTGGAATATCTGCAAAATGCCACGAGTATTCCAAATCAGCGGTTTCGAACAGTTGGCTATGCCGATTCCAGGCCACTGGCGAGCAATAAAACCGCATCGGGCCGGGCGTTAAATCGACGGGTTGAGCTGACCATCACTCAGGGAGACGACAGCTACGGTGGAAATATTCACCCCAATGACCCCAATACTCCACCAAACAAGGTGATTAAACGACTGCCCCGTACTAATGGCCTTTCCGGCTTCAATCTTCCTTTTGACAGCGCAGACAACCCTGACTCTGGCAATACCGGAGATGCCCACCTCGAGCAAATGCTACTCCAAGAAAACGGCGCAAATTAACGCATCAAGAATCCAGGAGGACAATATGTCAGAAAACAGGCGCAGCTACTTTCGTGTTGATGACCAAGTATCACTTCGTTACCGGGTCATCCAGGAAGATGAGCTACCGTCGGTGCAAAAAAAGATGGATGATCACAGTTCAGACCTATTTACCGCCGCTTCCAGTTTTGTCGCAGAATCAAGAAAACGGCTGCCATTACTCAACCAAATCCGCAGCAAAGACCCCGCCATCGCCCGTTATCTGGATGCCTTGCAAAATCAGCTGAACCGGATGGCCCAGCTGTTTCTGCTCCAGGAAATGGATGAAGAAGATCATGCCACCCAGGAGATCAGCATCAGTGCCAGTGGTATCGCTTTTATTACCCAGCAGGCACTGGCGATCGACAGCCTGCTGGAAATTCGCCTGTTATTGCTCTCCAGTTTCACCGGTATCCTGATCTGTGGGCGCGTGGTGCGCTGTGAGCCGCAGATCGATCAGGGCTCTGCCGTCAGTTACCATACCGCAGTCGAATTTCTGCCAATGAACGAAGATGATCTCGACTTGCTGATCAAGCATGCCCTGGACTGCCAAGCTGCAGCCCGCCGGCAACTACGAAAAGCAGCTGAGGAAATCGCCAGCCTCTCAAGCTGAACGAAATTTACTACCCTGCCGTGACTGTTGCGCGAATCCGACTCTCGAAGCTAATGTCACAACGGGGGCTTTGCTCCCGACGCGAAGCAGATCGTTATATTGAACGTGGCTGGGTTCAGGTTGATGGCCAGGTCATTTCTGAACTGGGATCACGTATCTACCCGGAACAGCTCATCACCCTTGATCCTCGCGCCCGGCAACAGCAGAGCAAGCTCAAGACTGTGCTGTTACACAAACCCGTCGGCTATGTTTCCGGGCAACCGGAGGATAACCACAAGCCTGCCGTTACACTGATTATTCCAGGTAACCGATTTCCGCAACTCAAACACCCATACCAACCATTACCGGGGCTGGCGCCAGCCGGCAGACTCGATATTGATTCCAGCGGTTTGCTGGTACTGACCCAAGATGGACGTATCGCCAAACAGCTGATCGGTGCTGGCAATACCATCGACAAGGAATATCTGGTCCGGGTCTCGGGTCGAGTCGATCCCAGCACACTCAAAACCCTCCACTATGGGCTCACTCTGGATGGCCGTCCCCTACTGGCAGCCAAGGTTCGAGTGCTGCAACATGGCCTGTTGCAGTTTATTCTGCACGAAGGCCGCAAACGGCAAATCCGACGGATGTGCCAAGCGGTCGGCCTGCAAGTCACCCAGCTAAAACGGGTCCGGATAGGCAAGATCGTACTCGCCAACCTGCCACAAGGCTGCTGGCGGTTGCTCAATAACAATGAGTCGTTTTAGGGGACTGTCCGAAACAGCCAATCTATGTATAAACTACTTCGCACCATACTGTTTCGGTTTGACCCGGAACGTAGCCATCGGATCACCACCCAGGTGCTGGCCCAAGCCTGCCGTTTCCCAACCCTGCTGCATTGGCTGACAAAACGCACACACGGCCGTAATCCACAATTGCCCTGCCAGGTGATGGGACTGAAATTTCCCCACCCGATCGGGCTCGCTGCAGGCTTTGACAAGAATGCAAGCTTCATTGAAGCAGCTTTCGCGCTGGGTCTGGGCCATATTGAAATCGGCACCATCACCCCAAGGCCTCAGCCAGGCAATCCACCACCTCGCCTGTTCCGATTACTAACACATCAGGCCATCATCAATCGCATGGGCTTTAACAGTGCCGGACTTGAAGATTGTATGCAGGGCTTGCAACAGCACTGGAGCCCATATCCGGTGGGTGCGAATCTTGGCAAGAATCGTGAAACACCAATCGGTGAGGCCCTGCAGGATTATCTGACTGGCCTAAACAAGGTTGCCGCCCTGGCAGACTATGTGACCATCAATATCTCTTCGCCAAATACCAGTCAGTTGCGTGAATTGCAGCAGTCCAAAGCTCTACAGAGCCTGTTACGACCCTTACTGAAACGCCGTGACCAACTCTGTCTTGAACTGGGCCGCCCACTACCACTGTTAGTCAAAATCGCCCCAGATCTCAACCCGGAAGCACTGCAGGCTATCGCTGCCAACCTTCAGAACCTGGCAGTCGATGGCGTCATCGCCACCAATACTACCGTTGATCATGAAACAGTCAAAGACCACCCTCTGTCCATGGAAGCGGGTGGACTCAGCGGCCAACCACTGTTTCCACAATCCCTGCACGTGGTGCATACACTCTACCAGGTATTCCAGGGCAGAATTCCGATTATCGGGGTCGGCGGTATCGACTCACCGCAACGGGCCTGGAAAATGCTCCTTGCCGGAGCCGACCTGTTGCAGATCTACAGTGCTTTGATCTACCAGGGTCCGGGCCTGATACGTAGGATGCTGCAATTTCTTGAACAAAAACGTATCGAGCATGGCGGTACTACGCTGGCCGAAGCCGTTGCTAAAGCACGGTCCAGAACCCAATCAAACTAACGTCTGCATCCAGAATAGCTCGGGTTCTGCAGGAACAGATTGCCAGGGGATCCGTGCCAGCAGCGGCGCTACAATACGGTTTTGCAAACTTTCGACATTGGCTTTCAGCTGCCCCATGTGCGGATCCAGCTCATTGGCCACCCAGCCACACAAATCCAGCCCTCGTGCCAGGATTGACTCCACCGACAGCAAGGCCTGATTGAGGCAGCCCAGACGCATGCCGACGACTAAAATCACCGGCAACTGCAGCTTCACCGCCAGATCTGCAACAGTATCAGCTTCATTCAGGGGCACCTGCCAACCCCCGATACCCTCGACTACCAGATAATCATTGTGATCACATAGATACCGTGCCTGGCTTGCAATCGGTTCCAACACAACCTCTTCGCCCTGCATTCGTGCAGCCAGGTGGGGGGAAATCGGCGCTGAAAAAGCATAGGGGTTGATGCTGGCGTAGTCCTGATTTGCCCCAACGGCCTGCAACAATTGCACAGCATCTGGGTTACGCAAGCCCGATGCTGTCTGCTCACAGCCACTGGCTACCGGCTTCATTGCTGCTACAGCATAGCCATCCATTCGCAGGGTCCGCACCAGTGCCACGGCAAACACGGTCTTGCCAACGCCGGTATCCGTTCCTGTTATGAACCAGCCAGACATATCAGTATTCGGGAACCGAAACTTGAACCGAAGCAGGGTTCTGCGATATTTCCGTTGCCCAGGCATGCCCGAACACCACTTCAAACGTAGCCGGAAGCCGGCCGTCAGAGTCCCGATATTCCTGATAGGCCTGAAGCAGGGTCTGGTGACGCTGTTTGCCACTAAGTCCGCGTCGGCGTTCCTTGGCTGCGTTGACTGCCCCCAGGCCTTTGAGATCCGCAAAAAGACCACCCAACTCAGCATACGTCAGGGTGTAACGATCGGCATCAACCACCGGTAGCAGCATGCCACTTTGTAGCAGAATATCACCCAGATCATGCATGTCGATAAAATCACTGACATGGGTCTGTCCGGGATCGGCGATCTGCCAGGCAGCACGCAGCTCCTTAAGAGTATCGGTCGCAAACGTGGTCAACAGACAAACACCATGGGGCGCCAAAACCCGACTGATTTCATAACAAACGCGCGTCGTATCACACCATTGCAGCATCAAATTGGAAATCACCAGATCAATGGTATTATCCTGAAATGGTAGATATTCAGCATCTGCAGCCACCACAGGCCGGCGTCGACGCCAGGTTCGAGTCCCAGCCCATTGTGCCATTGCCAGTGCGAAATCCAGACCCAAAACCTGGGCCCCGGGATAGCGTTTTTCCAGAGCACGCAGACAGACCCCGGTACCACAACCCAGATCCAACACTCTTTTCGGATTGATTTTCAACAAGTCAAGACGCTGCAAAAGGTTTTCTCCAATTCGCTGCTGCAGTACCGCAACCCGATCGTAGCTTTCTACCGCCTGCCCAAATGCACGGCGTATTTGTCGACGGTCCATTGTCATTTTATGCCTGCCCAGTCACCACAAACAGCCGTGACAAATTGTTGTGGACACTCAACGAATGGGATATGGCCACAGCGGGGGAAAACAATCAATTCTGCCTGCGGCAGATGTTCTGTGAGATAACTGGCCGCCGCCATGGAACAAACCCGGTCCCGACTACCTTGCAAGACCCTGACGGGTACGGTGACGGTGGATAGCCGTGGCCGCAGATCTGCATTTCTGAGTATGTTGATGCCATCCATAAGTGTCGAGAATAGTGGTTGCTGTTGTGCCAGTAGTACCTGACTCATGGTCATCGCCAAACCCCGTTGTTGACGGCTGTTTCCCAGTTGCAGGTGCAGAAAGTCCTTGATCCCGGACCGGTACTCGATAAAACTTTCAGCAAACGTATCCAGTATGGGTTCATCAACCCCGTAGTGCCAGGTCAGGTCATTGACAAATTTTGGGGTAACCCCAACCAGCACCAGCGCAGCTGGCAACGCTGTCGGACTCTGTGCTGCCAGCGTAGCCACCGCCTGCAGCAATACCATCCCACCGAGCGACCAACCCAACCAAACCCGATCCCTGGGTGCGCGTGCGATAAACCAATCCGCTAGTGCCGGCAAAGAATCCATATCCAAAGATTCCTGCGTTTTTCCATAACCCGGCAAGTCCAATGCCATGATCCGGCTTTGCCAGGCTTGTGGCCAGCGCAAACCTTCCCATACGGTAGCATTCATGGCCCAACCGTGTACCAATACGAGGCCGTTAGCTATCATATCAGGCGTCGAAACTAGCCACCAATGCCGACACCAGCTGCCGGACCTGGGACTGATCCATCTCGGCTGTCAGCACAACACGCAAGCGCGCACTGCCGATTGCCACGGTCGGTGGGCGAATCGAGTAGACCAGAAAACCACGCTCCAGTAATAATTGCTGAATAGCCAATGCCTGAGCCGAATCACCGACCAGCAAGGGCTGAATCGGTGTATCCGATGGCATCAGTGGCAAACCTGCAGCCATAGCCAGTCCTCTAAATTCCTGGGTCAGATCGAGTACTTGCTTTCGTCGCCAAGATTCTTGTTGCAGCACGCTCAATGCAGCACTCACCGCTGCAGCCTGTGCCGGAGGTAAGGCTGTGGTGTAGATATAGCTGCGACCGAACTGCAAAAGTCCATCAATAATATCGTGATCCGCTGCCACAAAGGCACCGCCTACGCCACAGGCCTTGCCGAGTGTTCCCATCATAATTACAGACCCGGTGGGTACGATCCCTGCTGCGGCCAAGGCACCCCGCCCCTGACCCAAAACCCCGAAACCATGCGCTTCATCCACATACAACAACGCTGCATAATCATCGGCCAATTGTTGCAATCCAGATAGGGGGGCAACAGCACCATCCATACTGAATACCGCGTCTGTAACAATCATTCGCCCCGACTTCCCAGGCACGGCCCGCAACAGAGTCTCCAAACTGATGGCATCTGCATGGCGATAACGCTGCGAACGGGCTCCGGACAATCGCACTGCATCGAGCAGAGAAGCATGATTCAAACGATCAGCGAACACCACGTCATGGCGACCGGCCAAGGTCGTGATCACCGCCAGATTGGCCAGGTAACCGGAACCGAACAACAACGCCTGCTCCGCCCCCACAAAAGCCGCTAATTGTTCTTCGGCCTGTTGGTGTTGGGAAAAATGTCCGGTCAACAGGTGTGAGCCACCCGAGCCGACACCGGTTTCGTGCGCGATTTGCGCATAGGCTGCGACCACATCCGGATGCTGCTTAAGTCCCAGATAATCATTGCTGCAACAATTTAGCAGCCGCTGACCATCGATCTCTACCCAGGGTCCATCGACCGCAGTAACGCTGCTGCGCTGGCGCCACTGCGCAGCCTGCCGCCGCCGGTTCAGGCGCGATTGAAGGTGCCCACGCATCGACTCACCCGGGTGAATAGTCAATCGGCCTTGCCGATGTGAGCCAGGTGCTGACTTTGCAAGCGATGGCGGGTATGCAACCCCAGTTTCTCGAATAACACCCGGTCCCGCACGACCGAAGCATTACTGGTCGTCAACAAACGGTCTCCATAGAATACCGAATTGGCCCCGGCCAGAAAACACAAAGCCTGCAATTCATCACTCATGTCCTCCCGGCCGGCAGATAGCCGAATCCGTGAGGCCGGCAGCAGAATCCTGGCCACCGCGATGGTCCGGACCAGATCGAGCCCGTCCACATCTTCCGCATCCTCAAGCGGGGTCCCGGCCACCCGCACCAGTCGATTCACCGGCACACTTTCAGGGTGCGGTCTCAACCCGGCCAGAGTCTGTAGCATGGCGGCACGATCCTGCTCTGTCTCGCCCATACCGACAATTCCACCACTACAAACCTTAAGACCCGAATCACGCACAACCCGAAGTGTGTCAAGGCGATCCTGAAAGGTCCGGGTGGAGATAATTTGCGGATAGTACTCTGCAGAAGTATCGATATTGTGATTGTAGTAATCCAGACCAGCAGTGTACAGCTGCCGGGCCTGCTCCGCACTCAGCATACCAGCTGTGAGACAGGTCTCCATGCCCAGCTCATTGACCGCTTCGACCATACTCAGCAATTGCTGGAAATCACCGGCCTTGGGGCTGCGCCAGGCCGCACCCATGCAAAAGCGACCGGCTCCGGCTCGTTGGGCCTGGCGGGCTGCAGACACAACCTGGTCAAGCGGCAGCAGCGCATGTTCCTCAACTTCCGAGCCATGGCGGATGCTCTGGGGACAATAGGCACAATCTTCGGAGCAGCGACCGGTTTTGATACTCAGCAAGGTGGAGAGCTGTAGGTCATTCGCATCAAAATACTGACGATGTACCGTTTGTGCGCTGTAGAGCAAATCCGCAAAGGGCTGTTTGAACAAGGCAACCACTTCCTCAGGCAGCCAGTCATATCGAATGCTGTTAGACTTCATAGGCATGGTGTGTTACACCGAATCATCATCGTAGTATGGAAGTTTACGTCTTACCCCTTCACTGTCAACTTATTTTGAGAAACCAGGTTTACAATCGATTTCACCGCTTGCCGTTACCTGCCAGCTGTCTGTTGTGTGACAGTCACGATCTGGAACCTGGATCAGGTTTTTGCCAAAACTGCCACCACGACCTACCCTGGATGCAGAGCGCCTGCAGGCATTGCGGCAAGCCTGGTCCTGTGGGTGCTCTTGGTACAACACCCTATCTGTGTCGAAGATGCCAGAAAAAACGCCCTCCTATCACCCTGTGCATAACAGCCTTTCACTACCAGTATCCAATTAACAAGCTAATTCAATTGATGAAATATAGATCAAGACTGGACATAGTAACCTGTATGGGCGATCAACTAGCCCATGTCATCGCCCAACGCTTGGCCCACATACCCAGGGCCGGACCTGCCGATGGAAACGTATGGCCACAAGCCCTAATCCCCGTACCTCTACACTATCGAAAACTCATGCATCGGGGCTACAACCAATCCATTGAATTGGCCAAAGTGCTATCGCGAAGATTGGAAGTCCCCTTGCTGCGTCACTCCAGCCAACGTGTACGGCCAACGGTTTCTCAAACCCGGCTTGACCTTCGTCTGCGCCACCAGAATGTCCGCCGGGCATTTCGCGCAACCGGCCATCGACAACTCGATCACGTTGCCATGGTCGATGATGTGATGACCAGTGGCATGACCCTCTATGAACTCGGCAACACACTCCGGCAAAGCGGCATTCGCCGGATTGATGCCTGGGTTCTGGCCCGAGCATCCGACCATGGACAAACATCATCCTAGAGCCCACCAAACACTGGTTGCCTGCCTACTTCTTCCGAACACGGGCGTGGCAAACCAGAAACCTGTCGTTACAATAGCGCGGTTATGAGCAAACCATCGGTAGCCACCAGCGACAAGGCATTGATCACACCGCAATTGTGGCGCTCACTGTACTATTTCAATCTTTATCGAATGGTATTAGCTGGTGTTCTACTAACGGTGGTGAGCCTGCGTTCAGACAGCACCGTACTGGGTGGTGAATGGCCACAATTATTTCTGGCTGCGGCCATCAGCATGGCCCTGATGTCTGTAGTCAATTTGCTGACGATCAGTCTCGGGAAGCCTGATTTTACTGTACAAGCCAGACTGCAATTTTTAATTGATCTCTTGCTACTGATCTTGCTGATGCATTCCAGCGGTGGTATCGGCAGTGGTGTTGGCTTGCTATTAGTCGTCACCGTAGCTGGCAGTGGTGTGGTTCACAATGGCAGGCAATCACTGTTTTTTGCTGCGGTGGCCTCACTGCTGGTATTGCTCGAACAGTCACTGCGTAGCCTGCAAAATGCCTCTGGCCCGGAAAGTTTTACTGCTGTAGGCTTAATGGGTATTGCCCTGTTCTCCACCTCGGCAGCGATTTATGGCCTGGCAGAGCGCAGCCGCTCCTCTGCCAAGCTGGCACAGCAACAGGCCCTTGATCTGGCCGAATTACGCGACCTTAATGAACTGGTGATTGAGCATTTGGATACGGGTGTGCTGATTCTGGATCATCAGCATGAAATTCATACGCTAAACCTTCAGGCTCGCGAGCTGCTAAAGGTACCCATTCCACTGTCAGAATCGTTATCGCTGCTGCAGGTGAGTCCTCCGCTTGCCAAGGCCCTAGATGCCATCGACTCTGGAACCAACACTGAACCCATTCTACGACTGCAGCCCGAAGGCATACCCGTGGCAATACGCCGACGCAACACTTCCTTTGGACCCCTGATTTTTCTCGACGATGTCGAAGCTGCACACATCCGTGCCCAACAAATGAAACTGGCCGGCCTGGGTCGCTTGAGTGCCGCCATCGCCCATGAGATCCGTAACCCCTTGTCTGCGATTACCCATGCGGCAGAACTACTGGCTGAAACCGAAGCCACTTCACCCCAAGACCAACGACTGATCAGTATCATCCAGGAACATTCTGACCGCATTGATCACATTATTGAATCCGTGCTGCTACTAGGCCGCCAACAACATTACCCTCAGACTGATTTGGCACTTGCTACCTGGTTGCAACGCTTTGCCGAAACCTTCTGTGACAGCAACCAGCTATCTGAATCTGCATTGCAGATTACCGGCCCGGATTTATGTATTCGATTTAACGGCGAACACCTGCGTCAGATCTTATTCAATCTTTGCAACAATGCACTGCTACACGGAATGGCAATAACAACCGAAGCTGCCACGATCAAGCTAGAAATATCTCAAGACACCACCTCAGCAATCCGACTCACCATCAGTAACTCGGGAAATCCATTGCCGGCCACTACTGTCGAGCATTTATTCGAACCATTTTTTACCACCCATCGCAAAGGAACAGGTCTTGGTCTGTACCTGTGCCGTGAGCTTTGCGAAGCCAACGCTGCCAGTCTGCGGTACCTGGGCTCAAATGATGGTATTGTTCGTTTTCGCATTCAGTTCTCCCTGGCCCCGACTGCCAAACCCAAACTGGAGCCACCGGCATGAAAACACCACCCATATTATTCGTTGACGATGAACCTGAGATCTGTGAACTGGCCACGATTTCGATTCAGCGGATGGATTTATACTGCCACAGTGTCGGTTCACTGGCAGCTGCCAGATCCGCCCTGCAGGAACAGGATTTCGGCCTCTGTTTGACCGACATGCGGCTACCCGATGGCAGCGGTATCGATCTGGTCCGCGAGATCCAGCAGCGGTATCCGAATATGCCGGTAGCCGTAATCACGGCCCACGGCAACATGCAGACTGCAGTCGATGCACTCAAGGCAGGAGCTTTCGATTTTGTAGCCAAACCATTACATCTCGATCGCTTACGCAAGCTGGTTCGCTCAGCCCTGTCTCTACCACAACCCAGAAACCATAAGCAAAGTGAAGGAGTGACCCAGATACTAGGACATTCTGCAGTCATTCAGCGGGTTCGCGATGTCATTCGACGCCTGGCACGAAGTCAGGCAGCCATTTATATCAGTGGTGCCTCTGGCACTGGAAAAGAGCTTGCGGCACGTCTGATTCACGCACACAGTGCCCGCCATAATGAACCCTTTGTACCGGTAAATTGTGGTGCCATCCCCATCGAATTAATGGAAAGTGAGTTTTTCGGTCACAAACGTGGCAGCTTTACCGGTGCTACGCAGGACAAACAAGGCTTAATTCAAGCCGCAGATGGGGGAACTCTGTTTCTCGATGAAGTCGCTGACCTGCCCTTGTCCATGCAGGTCAAGCTACTGCGAGCTCTTCAGGAAAATACCATCAGACCGGTCGGGTCCGCTACCGAGTCAATCACGGATGTCCGCTTTCTCTGCGCTACCCATGCCAATCTGGCCAGTTTGGTCCAACAAGGCGTATTCCGTGAAGATCTGTTTTATCGCCTCAACGTCATCGAATTGCATATGCCTTCATTACAGGAGCACCCCGAAGACATCCCGGAGCTGGCACTGCATCTGCTGCAGAAAATGGCAAACCGCCAAAACATCCCTTGCCCTGACTTGACCGGCCCCATGCTTGAGCGCCTGCAGCATTATCCATTTCCTGGGAACGTACGGGAGCTGGAAAATATCATCGAACGAGCACTGACACTTTGCGACGGAAACTCGATTACATTACAAGATTTGAGCTTTCAATCAACCCCCAGCGACCGACGTGCATACTATGTACCCGGATCCGGTGCACTGGAAGATTACCTGCAGAATATTGAACGCAAAGCCTTTGCTGATGCGTTACATATGGCCCGTGGGAATAAAACCAAAGCCGCTGCGCTGCTGGGCATGAGCTTCCGTGCTTTCCGCTATAAGCTGCAGAAATTGCAACCATTCAGGTCTTCGGAAAACCTACAAAGTTGACATTTTTTTTCATACACTGACAATCTTTGTCAGCTTTGGTTCGACTTCAGACCCGATATGGTCCATCAACTGCACAGCCCAAAGGGCAATAGCCTGCCATAGCTGGTTGCAGTATTTGCTGACAGATGCTTAAAAAATACTTTTATATTATTGTTAATAAACGAATAATTTATCTTTGACCAAAACACTCAACAATAAAAGATTTATTCAAATCTATTTTTTCAAATTGGGGGTTTTTATGGCATAAATTATGCTTCAGGGTTCAGTGAAGGCTGTGACGGCTTGTGGTCTATCCTACTCAACTGACACTTCACTCAATCATCAACGACATATCGAATCTGGAGTCAATTATGAAACGTCAACAGGGTTTTACCTTAATCGAACTGATGATCGTGGTCGCGATTATTGGTATTTTGGCTGCTATTGCCATCCCCGCCTACCAAGATTACACTATTCGTGCAAAGGTTTCTGAAGGCCTAAATCTGGCTTCAGCAGCGAAAACCGGGGTTGCAGAATACTACAATTCTCAGGGCAGTTACCCCACCACCAATTCTCAAGCAGGGGTCGCTTCCTCAAGCTCCATTGTCGGCACCTATACTTCCTCTGTAGCGATCGGCAGTGCCGGCATTATTTCGGTAACCTACAACTCAACTGAGGCAAAAATTGCGTCCAAAACCGTTGTTCTCACACCGTCAACAAATGCAGGCAGTATTACCTGGACATGTTTGACCGGCACCCTGCAGAATCAGTATCGACCCCCCAACTGCCGATCCTGATCACGCACTCTCACTAACTGACTATGCCACTTTGTCTTCGGTGGCCCAAAGAAGCCCCATCTATTCTGATGGGGCTTTTTGTTACTCTGCACTAGCCTGTCCCATAAC
>CAYQAP010000006.1:51949-64870 GCA_964415515.1 uncultured Gammaproteobacteria bacterium
GCCCCATCTATTCTGATGGGGCTTTTTGTTACTCTGCACTAGCCTGTCCCATAACTAGGTCCTTCATGACCAACCTGAACGGCAGGATCTGCCCGCCGAGTCCTATGAACTTTTCCAGCAATCACCGTATAATCCTGAAATCTTCGGTCGACCGCTTCATTCCAGGGTCAGGGTGAAAACGCGAACAGATGACTTTAGCAACGATGCACTGCCTGGGTGAGCTACACTGGGTGAGCTACACTAGCAGCGCAGCACGCGCCGGTACATTCTAAGGACAATTGCAGTTCCCACTTCGGAGCACTCTCCTTTGCAACGACGACTGCCCAAGGACGGCATCTCCACAGTATACGTAATCATTGCCTTCGCTCTGCTCCTGGGAGCGACACTAGCCGCGTACTGGCCCGGCCTTAGCGGCGGCTTTCAGCTTGACGACATTGTCAACCTCGCCCAGCTACGAAAATACCCCGAGGCACCTTTCAGGCAGCGAGTGCTGGCCATCGTACTGTCTGGTCCGGTTCATCCTGTTGGCCGCCCCTTATCGATACTAAGTTTTTTTCTGAACAGCGTCAGCTGGCCCAGCAATGCCCGCTCCTTTCTGTATACCAACCTGCTGCTGCATCTGCTCAATGGGGTGCTGTTTTTTAGTGGCGCCCGACTGCTGTGTCGACTGTGGATGAGCCGCCGCAACAGCGAATTCAGCGCCCTTCTGGCCGCCTCATTGTGGCTATTGCACCCCTATAACGTTTCCACCGTATTGTATGCCGTACAACGTATGACCGAGCTCTCAACACTGTTCGTGTTGCTCAGCCTGACCGGCTATCTGTACGGCCGAAATCAGCTTAACCACAAACCGGGACTTGGTTACAGCCTGATGACTGCAGCCGTCGTACTCGGCTCGACTATCGGGATTCTGGCCAAGGAAAATGCTGCACTGATTCCGTTGCTGTTGCTGATCACCGAACGCATGCTGATACAGCCACGTCTGTCGACTCCGGAAAACCGGATATTCAAAATATGGTTTTTGCTGTTCCTGGTCCTGCCAAGTATCCTGCTGCTGTCCTGGCTTTGGTTTTATATCCCTTTATTCCAAAACAACTATGGCATCAGAAATTTTGGCATGTCAGAGCGCCTGATGAGCGAATCCAGAATTCTTTTTTCCTATCTTTATCACGTAATACTCCCGCACCGTGCCGGTACAGGGTTGTTTCATGATGATTTCATCATTTCAAGAAGCCTACTGCAACCAATATCTACAGTATTCTCGATCCTTGGGTTGGCAGGCATCACGTTGCTGGCATGGATTTCACGTCGGCGCTGGGTCTGGTTGAGTTTTGGCTGGTTCTGGTTTCTTGGAGGCCACATGCTGGAAGCGGGGCCGATCGCCCTGGAACTGTATTTTGAACATCGCAACTACCTGCCAGCCACCGGATTGCTGCTGGGCATTGCCGGCACAGTATTCAGCCTGCAACCAGGGATCCGTCGAATCATCAGTATCGGCAGTATTGGCCTGCAACTGCTACTGCTGTTTTCTCTCTGGCAAGCTACCTCGTTATGGGGTCGACCCACTGAGCGAGACCTGGTCTGGGCCAGCGAGCACCCACGCTCACAACGGGCCAGAGCCACCGTATTAAGCAGCTATCTACGACTCGGTAACCATGCCCTGACCCTGCAAACTATCGATAAAGCCGCTGCAGATTTTCCGGATTCTGCGAACAATCAACTACTGCGAATTCACATTCGCTGTTTAATTAATGAGCCGATCAAGGCCCAACTTGTCACTGCTGTCACCGCAAACCTGCGTTTGGCAAACCCGGATCCTGCCCTTACACCGACACTGCGCTTACTCTATCCGCTAGCCCGACAATCCCGCTGCCAAGGTATAAACGGGCAAGATATCCTCGGGATAGCCTGGGCAATTGCCGACAATCCAGCGACATCAACGTACCTGGACGTTGCCGTCGACCTGCATATCTTCCTTGCTAACCAACTTTATTTGCAGGGCCGATTCGAACAGGCACTCCAGCAACTGCAACAAGCAATTACGTTAAATTCTGGCTATGTAGAACTCTATCTGCTTCAGGCACAGGTCCAACTGGCACGACGAAACTGGCCAGCTGTTGTACAATCTGTGGCGATGGCCAGGAAAATGAGTATCCACATGCTTTTTCGCCTACCTATCCCCAATCCGGATATTGACAGCTGGGAACAATTCATTGCCCAACAAAACAAGCCAAACAAAACCTGAACTTAGTTTTATCATTCCCTGTCTCAATGAGCATGGGAGCGTACCGGGACTACTGCACAGCTTGCGACAATCCTATCCTGATGCGCAGATACTGCTAGTGGACGATGGTTCGACTCCCCCGATAACGGCCGTTGCCGGAATACAGATAATTCGCCATCCCCAGCCCTTGGGCAACGGGGCTGCGATCAAAGCAGGGGTTCGCGAAGCTGATGGCAAAATCCTGGTTTTTATGGATGCCGATGGACAACACAATCCTGAAGATGTCCAAGGCTTGCTGAATAAAATTGGCCAGGGTTTTGATATGGCCATCGGAGCAAGACGGCAAAATACTCATGCGGGCTGGCACCGACGTTGGGCCAACTATTTTTTCAATCGCCTAGCGTCCTATATGGTAGGCAACCCCATTAAGGACTTGACTTCGGGTTTTCGCGCTGCACGCGCGGATGTTTTTCGCAAGTTCCTGTATTTACTGCCCAATGGTTTCTCCTATCCGACCACCAGCACCATTGCTTTTTTTCGTTGCGGCTATGCCGTGGCCTACCTGCCCATTTCCGCCCGTCAACGCCACGGCCGCAGTAAAATTCGACTTTTCCAGGATGGGACAAAATTTTTACTGATTATTCTGCGCATCGGCGCCCTGTTTTCCCCCATGCGGTTTTTCCTGCCCTTGAGTGGTTTGCTGTTCCTGACCGCCAGCGTTTATCACGGCTACACCTATTCCACCTCCGGACGCTTTACCAATATGGGGATCGTCATCTATCTTTCTTCACTCATCACGTTCATGTTCGGGGTCTTGTCGGAACAAATTTCAGCGCTGCATTATCGGTTCTCCGAGGATCGCCGTCGCCATTCAGACTATTTACCTGCCGCCTCCACAAGCGCTTTGCTTGCTCCTGAAAATTCCGGTCAAAACAACTGCCCGGAACATAAAGGTTGATTTTTTGCTATAGTTGTCTGCGTGCTGAGCACGTCGTGCCGTTGCTACCCTACATGCTGCCCCGGAAAGAATAAACTGCCATGGCCACACCAAATTCCATATTCTCTCTTACCGGCTTTGCCAAACGACTGGTCGATGAGCAGGTGCTTGAGGAATCTCAGGTCACCCGACTCCAGGCTGACAGCTCCCTGCATCATAAGTCCTTCTATCGTCGTCTGATCGACAGCCGTATGATCGAAGCCGAGCAATTGACCCTTCTGGGCTCTGGGGAATTCGGTGTGCCGATTCTGGATATTCGCGCGCTGGACCTTCAGGAAGCTCCGGTATCACTGATTCCCGCGAGCATGATCCAGGCCAATTCGGTACTGCCATTGTACAGTCGCGGTACCAAGTTGTTTGTTGGTGTCGCAGACCCGGCCGATTCCAAAATCCTTGATGATATTAAATTCCAGACCGGTATGGGTGTGGAATCGATTCTGATTAATCCAGAGCACCTCGGCAAAGCCATAGAGCTGGTCAGCGAGCAACAGGATAGCACCCTGATGGATCTGGAAAATCTGGAAGAACTCGATGACATCGACATGGCGGCTGATGAGGAAGAAACGACAGCCAACCCCACTGATCATGATGTCAATAACGACACACCGGTGGTCCGCTTTGTCAACAAACTGCTGTTGGACGCCATTCGCAAGGGCGCTTCTGATATCCATATCGAGCCATTTGAGCAATTTACCCGGATTCGCCTGCGCATCGATGGCATCCTCAACGAAGTGGCACGACCCACCAACGTCGTTTCTCCACGAATCATAGCCCGCATCAAGATTTTATCCCGACTGGATATTGCAGAACGCCGAGTCCCGCAGGATGGGCGCATGAAAATGCGCCTTTCCAAGTCGCATTCGATAGATTTTCGGGTCAGCTCACTGCCCACCTTGTTCGGGGAAAAAATTGTTATTCGAATTCTGGATGCCACCCAGGCCAAGCTGGGGGTTAAGGCACTCGGTTTTGAAGCAATCCAGGAAAGTACATTTGTCGACGCCATGCATCGGCCTTACGGCATGATCCTGGTCACCGGCCCCACCGGTAGTGGCAAGACGGTCACACTGTATACCGCATTACAGGCACTGAATTCACCCGATATAAATCTCTGCAGTGTTGAAGATCCGGTGGAAATCAATGTTGAGGGTATCAATCAGGTCAATATTAATGAACGAGCCAACCTGACCTTTGCCATCGCCTTGCGTGCCTTCCTCCGTCAGGATCCGGATATCGTAATGGTCGGGGAAATTCGTGACCTGGAAACTGCAGAAATTTCTATCAAAGCCTCACAGACGGGCCATCTAGTACTGTCTACATTACACACCAACGATGCCCCTTCTACACTGACCCGTTTACTTAACATGGGGGTAGAGCCCTTTAACGTGGCCTCATCCATCCACCTGATCATCGCCCAGCGGTTGGTCCGCAAACTCTGTGAGCACTGCAAAGAACCTGCCAATGTTCCAGAGAACGCACTGCTTAAAGCAGGTTTCTCCACTGCAGACCTGGAGAATCTGACGGTGTTCAAGGCAATCGGCTGTGAGCAATGCACTCGCGGCTTTCGTGGCAGAACGGGTATCTTTCAAGTTTTGCCCATTGGCCCTGAAATCTCTGAGCAGATTATGCGTGGCGGCAACGAAACTGATATTGAAGAAATTGCGCGGTCACAGGATATTTTAAACCTGCGGCAATCCGGTTTGTTAAAAGTCAAAGCCGGTATTACCTCGCTTGAAGAAATCGAACGGGTCACCAATTCCTGATATGGCCACTGCCAGACGAACAACAAAACTGAGCACCTTCACCTGGGAAGGTTTCGATAACAAGGGCCAAAAATCCAGTGGTGAAACAGACGGCAATAGTCTTGCCTATGTCAAGGCCATTCTTCGCCGCCAGGGCATTCGCCCTACCAAAGTACGCAAAAAAGCCAAACCCCTGCTGGCATTTAAAAAAAAGGTCCGGCCCGCCGACATCACCTTTATGAGTCGCCAGTTAGCCACTCTGCTGTCTGCCGGTATACCGGTCGCCCAAGCTCTGGCAGCGATCGGCCGAGGTCACGAGAAAGCAGCCATGCAGGAAATGATGGGGGTCATTCGTAATGAGGTCGAATCCGGAACCTCGCTGAGCCAATCTCTGGGTAAATACCCGCTGCACTTCGACCGTTTATACGTCAGCCTGGTAGAAGCTGGTGAACAATCGGGAAAACTCGATGACTTGTTGGGGAAAATCGCCGTATATCTGGAAAAAATCGAGTCCATCAAAAGCAAAATCAAGTCTGCCTTGTTCTATCCCTCGGCGATTGTCGTTGTCGCCATTTTGGTAGTTGCCCTGTTGATGATTTTTGTCATTCCTCAATTTGAAAGCCTGTTCAAAGGTTTCGGCGCTGACCTGCCGACACTGACCCAAATGATCGTCAACCTCTCACGCTGGTTTCAGGACTGGTGGTGGTTATTTTTTGGGGGACTCATCGGCACTGTGCTGCTGATCGCTTCAACCTACAAGCGCTCAACAAAGATCCAATTTTTGACAGACCGTTTTCTACTGCATATGCCGGTGTTCGGAGCAGTGATCAAAAAAGCCACAATTGCGCGTTTTTCTCGCACTTTGGCAACCATGTTTGGTGCGGGAGTGCCATTGGTCGACTCACTGGAGTCGGTAGCCAATGCCACAGGCAACCGAGTGTATCAAAATGCGATTATCGACATCATTTCCGAGGTCAGCACAGGCCGCAGCCTGGAAGCCACCATGTCGCAAAGTCGGCTCTTCCCCAATATGGTATTACAGATGATCAGCACCGGGGAAGAATCCGGTGAACTGGAAACCATGCTGAACAAAATCGCTGACTTCTATGAGCGAGAAGTCGATGATGCCGTCGCCGCACTGAGCAGTCTCATCGAGCCTTTTATGATCGCTTTCCTCGGTGTGGTGGTCGGCACAATCGTGGTTGCTATGTATTTGCCGATCTTTAAAATGGCTGCGGTATTCTAACATCAGAATATGATGGATATACTGGCCCTGCTGCAGAACTCAGCCTCTGCCCTGATCATCGCCGTCATCATACTTGGCACCCTGGTTGGCAGTTTTTTGAATGTCGTGATCTATCGCCTGCCGAAGCAGATGCACTCTGCATGGCGGTGCCAGTGCCAGGAAATGCTGGATACACTGCCTGCCCCGGAAGACCCCCCTCCACCCGGGCTGCTCCGCCCCTCTTCTTTCTGCCCATCCTGCGGCCACACGATTCGCCCCTGGCACAATATCCCGGTTCTGAGCTACCTGCTGTTACGAGGGCACTGCGCCTACTGCCAACAATCCATCAGTCTGCGTTACCCCACGATTGAATTGCTCACCGCGCTGACTGCCGGTGTCAGCACCTGGGTTCTCGGCTGGGGTCCGGACCTGGCTGCGGCACTGTTACTGGGTTGGGCCCTGCTGGTGCTGGCTGTTATCGATTTTGATCACCAGCTATTACCCGACCAGATAACCTTGCCATTGCTTTGGCTGGGTTTGATCGCTAATTTTCAGTGGCAACTCTTTACCACGCCAGACCAGGCCCTGTATGGGGCCATTGCCGGGTATCTTTCATTGTGGGTGGTCTATCAATTGTTCAAATTTTTCACCGGCAAGGAAGGCATGGGCTACGGTGATTTCAAGCTACTGGCCATGCTCGGTGCCTGGCTAGGCTGGCACCGACTGCCAACCATTATTCTGCTGGCTGCCGTGGTTGGATCCGTGATCTCGATGACCCTGATCGCAAGCAAACGACAAGGACGTGATACCACGATCCCTTTCGGGCCTTTTCTGGCAATGGCCGGTTGGCTGACCTTATTATTCGGTGATCATATCGTGCGCAGTTATCTGCATCTCCTACGGCCCTATTAACTGCTGCTGCCTGTTGTCCCATGTTGACCATAGGGCTAACCGGAGGGATTGGTTCCGGCAAAACTACAGTTTCAAATCGCTTTGCAGCGCTCGGTGTACCAGTAATCGATACTGATCTGATCGCCCACGCACTGACCCGTCCCGGACAACCAGCCCTGGCTGAAATTTACCGCCATTTTGGCAAACAGGTATTCCTGTCAGAGCAACAGCTTGATCGTGCTGCATTACGAAAGCTGATATTGACAATACCGGCCTCACGCCAGCAGTTGGAATCCATTTTACATCCCCTGATCAAGGTGGTTGTCAGCCAACGGCGAATCGCCATACATGCTCCGTTATGCGTGCTGGTGGTGCCCTTGCTGGTGGAGGCGGGCTGGCAATCCAGGGTAAACCGGGTATTGGTCATTGATGCCCGGGAATCAGCCAGGCGCCGCTGGATCCGGCGGCGTCAGCTCAGTCACAGCGAAATCGATGCTCTGCTGGCTGCTCAAACGGATCGCCAGAATCGTTTAGACCACGCCGATGATATTATTCTCAATGATCAGGATCTGCCACAACTTTATCGGCAGGTCGATAGGCTGTATCGCCACTATTTGCAAACCATTCACCTGGGCTGAAGTCTCGTCGCTGCACCTTCACAGGCGCCTGACAATCCTGGCTCTCGACCAGGCCAAGACTGTATCAACGAACAGGCTGTTGAAAAATGTGCATGCGCCACGATACGGCCTGAAAATCAAAAATTCAGCGAGATATCTCGGTGCACGGACTGGCAAAGAGCGATTTCCTTGGCCTGGTCGGTGGTCAGGCGTTGCTGCAGGCGCAATCCGATCGACCCCTGCAGTGCCAGATCATATTCAGCAAAAGCCTGGCTCAGATCACGCTTGGCCACTTTACGCCAGGCCACTTCGTCAGCAAACAGCTTGCGCCCTTGTGCCAGCAACCGGTCTACCTTGGCAGGATTGGTTTTGCTACCCTTGAACAAGCGTCTGGCTTTGGAAAACTTGCGTTTTATGCGGCCGGTGCCAGCCACCGTAGCCAGTGATTTCGCCACTTCCTTGATCCGCTTTATCGCCTGGTCAGCAGGCATTCCAGCAATCGTTGCGTCAATACCCTCGACCTGTGGAGCCAGCTTCTCGAGGGCATCTGACTGCTCAATCAACTTGCGAAATTCTGTGATAGTTTCATAAGCTCCATCAACGGTCCGGCGATAAACCCGGCGTGCACGTTGTTCCGCCTTGGACAGTTTCTGGTAGCGTAGATGCGCTTGATCCCACTCTTTTGGCAGGCTATTGGCCAGTTGTAACTTGTCGTCATTGAGTGCTTTGATTTTCTGCTCAAGCTGGCGCAGTTGTTCTGGCGCAGTCGTGTCGTCGCGGGTATAGCGGCTGAGGGTCCGGTCAAGGCCAGACAGTCGTTGCTCGATTTTTCGAATCTGCCGCTGCAGACTACGTACCTTATGGTGTATCGGCCGGTACGTTGGTGCGTATTCGGCCACCGCAGCTGCTGCGACACGTACTTCATTGACCCGATCAAACGTACTCGCAGCATCCTGAAAACTTTTTTGTAGCCCTTTGCGCAATTTGTCAGGCACAGTACCGAGATTCAGGCCCTGTATTTTATTGATTGCAGCCTGCAACTCGACCTGATGCTGATCATAATATTTAAAAACATTTTTCTCCAGACAATACTGCAAACGCGGATTAACCGGTGGTGGCGCCACATCTGAGGTCAGATAAATACGGTCTGGCAGATAATTGACCATGGTTGGGTACATGCCGGCAATAGCCAGACCGGCCAGCTGCAGTAAAATAAAGGCAAAGGCACCCCGATAGATCTGCATGGTTTTCAAGGATGGAGGAGCAACACCACGCAAGTAAAAAAGCGAGAAACCAAACGGCGGGGTCAGAAATGAAGTTTGCATATTCATGCCGACCATGACCCCAAACCAGATTGCAGTTATATTGGCTCCCGGATCGGTCAACAGAATGGGTGCTACAATCGGTACAACAACCACCGAGATCTCAATAAAATCGATAAAAAAGCCCAGTACAAAAATCACCGCCATAACGACAATAAACTGGCTCCAGAAGCCACCCGGCAGACTGGTCAGATACTCTCTGACCAACGTCTCACCACCAAAAGCACGAAAAGCTGCGGTCAACATCGCCGCACCCAGCAAAATAATAAAGACCATGGAAGTGGTTTTGGCGGTCTCGATCATGACTGCAGACAGCGTATTGCCGATGCGATAGGCCCGCCAGATACTCCATAGCAAACCCACCACCAGCCCGCTGACCGCGATTGCTGCCAGTACCACACCGACTACATCGTGTGTATTCTTGATGTTCTTGACATTGATATCGAAGTAATGAAGTACCAGGGCAATGGCCAACGTAGAAACAATGGACAGTACGGCTGGAATATAGGTGTTCCTCCGCCCCGTTGCCAGGCGGTAACCACCCATGACCGTGGCCCCCATGGCGCCGATTGCACCGGCCTGATTGACGGTAGCAACCCCCATCAATATCGAGCCCAGGACCACAAAAATAAGCCCCAATGGTGGAATCAGTGCCAACAGTATGTTCAGCAGAAAACGCCGGTCATAGTTTCCATCATAGGGCACCGGTGGGGCACTTTTGGAACTGATCACTGCCGTGATCAGGATATAAATCATGTATAGCGCGACCAGCACCAGTCCGGGAATCAGTGCGCCCATGAACATATCACCGGCACTGGCCGAGCTGACGCCGAAGGGTGCCGGCATGGAGAACTCCCCAGTGGCAGCCTTGTACATTGCTTTGCGTGCCGTATTGGCCTGATCGGACGCACTCCCCAGCTGGTCAGCGAGGATAATCAGCACAATCGATGGTGGAATGATCTGTCCCAGTGTTCCGGATGCACAGATGGTTCCCGCAGCCAATGAATTGGAATATTTGTGGCGCATCATGGCCGGCATGGAAATGAGGCCCATGGCAATCACCGTGGCGCCGACAATGCCGGTTGTGGCGGCCAGCAAAGCGCCGACGAAGACAACAGATATACCCAAACCACCTGGCACAGGACCGAATAACTGCGCCATGGCCACCAGCAGATCTTCGGCTATTTTCGAGCGTTGCAGCATAATCCCCATAAAGATAAACAGCGGTACTGCAATCAGGGTGTCGCGCTCCACATCCCAGTACAGGCTACGAAAGTTCGTTACCCCCGCAGTCAACCACTCGATCGGCTCACCTTCGGAAAAATAAGCGGCCGGTTCTCCCACGATCAAGTAACCAGCCAGGGATGCCAGAGCAATGGTCAGAATTGCTGAGCCGGGCAGGGAAAAAGCCACTGGAAAACCTGAGGTCAAGGCAAACCCCATCAACAAAACGAGGACAACAAGAAAAAGAATTTCCATCAATCAGTCCTGAAGCACTGCAGTTACTTCGGAATCGAGCATGATCTGTTCCATTTTTTCCGGCTTATCGCCCCCGGGCTCTCCACGGATATCCGCAGTGCTGCTCAAGACATAGCTCGAAAACTGCATCAGCATGGAAACGGCATACACAATCAAAAAAGCACCCATCAGATATTTGACATACATGCCATAGCCGCTTTGTGATATCTCAAAACTGTATAGCGGGCTATTCAGACTGCTGCCACGGGTCCACAAGCCCATGGTCAGAATGGTCCAGCACAACGGCATACCAAGCAGCACCGCCCCCCATAGATTAACCCAGGCTTTGCCTCGCTTACTGAAATTGGTATAGAGGACGTCAACCCGGACATGGCCATCGGTAATCAGCGCATTGGCGCTGGCAAACAGAAACAGGGCGGCATACCAGAAGCGTACCAAATCCCCCATGAAAGCTTGTTCATAAGAAAAAACAAAACGGGAAATGACAATCTGAAACTCTGCCAACACCACCAGCAGGGCCAACCAGACGAAACCCAGAGAACGGCTGAACAAAGCGATAACCAAAGCCAGGCCAATCAGCGGAAAATGGACATAGGTGCCGCGAAAAACGGCGCGCCCCAGATCGGAGGTGATTTTTTTACCCACAAAGACGCTGAGAAAATTCTCCACCCGCAAAAAAGAGATCAACATATCCGCTAAACCCACCAGCAATACTGCCCAGAAGGCCGCACGCACAATATAGGCTGAACAGGCAATCAAGCGGTCGGCATCCGTGCGCAGTGGACAAGCACGGGTCACCCATACGTACCCCAGTACCACAGCGAAGGCGACAACATAGCCAAACAGCTGCAACCAGCCCTGAGACAGCGCTGTATCTGTCAGCGGACTGGGCAGCTCTGCCAGGCCGAACCAGCCTTGATGGGCAAAAAAAGCCAGTATTCCTGGCCAGTTCTGCCACATGATTAAATAATCATTGGCCAGGAACAGCAACACCAGGGCCACCATCATGTGTGCAAACACACGCACTGCCATGACACCTGGTCCAGCAGCGGACTCTGGTAGCTTACTGTTTACGATATTCATACGCGCTGAGTCCGCTTATCTGCGGACAGCCTCCAAGGCCAATGATGAGAAAGCGGAACCCGCAGGTTCCGCTTTCCGTACTTTATAAACGATCGCTAAGGAACGAATCAGAGTCCCAATACACGATTACGCTGCGCCACGTAGGCCTGGTCAGAAATCTTGGCCCAACTACCCACCTCGGTTCTCGATTTGACAAAACTCTCATGGATTCGCTTGGCCAGGTCACTGTGTTTCACTACCCCGGCGAAGACCTCGGCTGCCGCTTCACCAAAGGCATCGTAGATGTCATCATTAAACTCACGCAGCTTCACACCCTGATCGTTGAGCAGGCGGGCCAGGTATTCACCATTCTTGGCATTGTACTCGGCCATCATGATGTTGTCCTCTGCCAGCGCAGCAGCAGTGATTATTTCCTGGTCAGATTTTGACAAACCGTCCCAGAATTTTTTATTGATCCCCAAAGACAAGGTTGAGCCCGGCTCATGCATGCCTGGATAGTAATAGTACTTGGCCGCCTCGTAGAACTTCATGAAAGTATCGTTCCAGGGGCCAACCCACTCGGTAGCATCAATCGCACCAGAGATTAGATTTTCATAGATCTGGCTGCCTGGCAGTGACACCGGTGAGGCGCCAAGCTTAGCCAGGACGTCACCACCAAGGCCGGGTATACGCATCTTCAGGCCTTTAAAATCATCAGCTGAATTCATTTCCTTACGAAACCAGCCACCCATCTGTACGCCGGTATTGCCGCAACGCATGCATTTGAGTCCAAAGCCACCGGCGATTTCATCCCACAACTGCTGACCACCACCCCACTCAATCCAGGCATTCATTTCGGTATAGGTTAGGCCAAAAGGCACTGCAGTGAAATAGGCCCAGCCGGGGTGCTTGCCTTTCCAGTAATAATCAGCGGCATGGTACATCTGGGCGTTACCGGAAGCGACCTCATCGAAGGAGTCGAACGGCTTAACCCGCTCACCACCGGCATAATACTTAACATTCATGCGCCCGTTACTCATGTTGGTCAAGCGTTTGGCAAAACGTTGTGCACCGGTACCCAGACCAGGAAAGTCACGCGGCCACGTCGATACCATGACGATTTCGATCTGCTTGCTTGCCAGAACCGCAGGTGCTGCGGTAATAGTACCTGCAGCGGCGGCACCTGCTGCGGTCTTTTTTATAAAGTCACGTCTCTTCATAGATTCAATCCTCGTTCTCCAGTACACATTATCCCGACTGCCCTGTTGACAATCGGAGCCAATTACTGCTGTAGTAACACCGCGCTAACTTACGTGCCACTCAACACTATGTCAAGTCACAAATAGATAATCCCCACGTTCTCGC
>CAYQAP010000006.1:64970-70994 GCA_964415515.1 uncultured Gammaproteobacteria bacterium
AGATTTTGCGGCACTTTCACCGCAAGGCTTTATTGCCAATGTCACTGCGCCAAAACGCACCTGGCCAGCGAATTCTTTCAACCCCGGCATACGCTTTCTGTCTGGCAGCGCGCACATCCTCAGCCAAGGCTGTAACCGCCAAAACCCGACCTCCTGCGGTGACCACTTGCCCATCCTGGATGCAGGTACCCGCGTGAAAAACATGCAAACCAGCCGAATTTAATCCGCCTAGACCTTGAATCACATCACCTTTTCTGTAGACCCCAGGGTAGCCTGTTGCAGCCATCACTACCGCCAGGGCGGTTCTCGCGTCCCAATTCACTCGGGCCAGATGCAGGCGCTGTTGCAAGGCCAGCAGACACAGCTCGACCAAATCACCGTCCAGGCGCAGCATGATGGGTTGCGTTTCCGGATCCCCAAAACGACAGTTGAACTCCAGCACATCGATTTCACCCGCTGCAGAAACCATCAATCCCGCATACAAAAATCCGCAATAGGGCAGGCCTTCTTCTGCCAAACCCCTCACAACCGGGTCCATCACCTGCCGCATAATGTTCTGATGCAGCACCTCATCGACCAGAGGTGCAGGAGAATAAGCCCCCATACCACCGGTATTGGGCCCCAAATCACCTGCATCCCGGGCCTTGTGGTCCTGCGAAGAAGCCATCGGCAGAATGTGTTGGCCATCCACCATGCAGATAAAGCTGACTTCTTGACCCATTAACTTATCCTCAACCAGAATCTGACGGCCTGCATCACCGAATTGACCCTCCTTCAGCATGGCCGCAGCAGCTGCCACTGCCTGCGCAGTGGTATCAGCAACCACCACGCCTTTGCCGGCAGCCAGACCATCCGCCTTGATCACCAGTGGACGATTGCACTTGAGGATATAATCTCGAGCCACGGTGTATTCGGTAAACAGACGGCTAGCTGCGGTCGGAATACCATGGCGCAGCATAAAATTTTTGGCAAAGGCTTTCGAACCCTCCAGCTGCGCCCCGAGCCGACTTGGCCCAAAGCAAGGCAGCTTCCGTTCGGCAAACCGATCCACGATACCCATCGTCAGAGGCTGCTCCGGACCCACGATAGTCAGGTCAATTTGTTGCCGGGTAGCAAACTCAAGCAAGCAGGCAATATCAGTTGCCGCAATCTCGACATTCTCAAGCTTGTGCTCCTGTGCTGTACCCGCATTGCCTGGAGCAACAAAGACGTGCCCAACCCGGTCAGACTGGGCCACCTTCCAGGCCAGTGCATGCTCTCGACCACCGCCACCGATGATGAGTACTTTCATGAACACCCCTATACAGATGAAAAATCAGTGACGAAAATGGCGCATCCCGGTATAGACCATGGCCATATTGTGTTCATCAGCCGCTGCGATGACTTCCCCATCACGGATAGATCCCCCGGGCTGAATCACCGCAGTAATCCCCACCGCTGCGGCCGCATCAATACCATCCCGGAACGGGAAAAAAGCATCCGAGGCCATCACTGCACCCCGCACCACCAGTCCGGCGTGTTCTGCCTTGATGGCTGCAATCCGGGCCGAATTGATCCTGCTCATCTGTCCAGCGCCAACACCGATGGTCCTCTTGCCAGCGGTGTAGACAATGGCATTGGATTTAACAAATTTGGCTACTTTCCAGCCAAACAGTAAATCCCGCATTTCCTCAGCCTTGGGCTGGCGGCGACTGACTATGGATAATTCCTGGTAGAGTGCTAGGTCGGCATCTTGGACCAGCATACCCCCATTGACCCGTTTGTAATCCTGACGTGCAGCGGCGGTATCCCAATAGCCACAGACCAGTAGACGGACCTGCTTCTTGCGGGCCATCACCTCGATCACCTCAGCGGCAATTTCCGGTGCGATAATGACTTCCACAAACTGACGGTCGATAATGGCAGCGGCTGTTTTGGCATCGAGCTTCTGGTTAAAAGCCACAATACCACCAAACGAGGATTCAGGATCGGTACTGAAAGCAAGCTCGTAGGCCTCCAGGCAGGTGGCGCCTAAGGCCACACCACAGGGGTTGGCATGCTTGACAATAACGCAGGCAGGCCCTTCATCAAATTGCTTCACACACTCCAGTGCCGCGTTCGTATCGCCGATATTGTTGTAGGAAAGGGCCTTGCCCTGGAGTTGTTTGGCGGTAGCAATACTGGCCTCATGCTGGTTTTTCGACACATAGAAGGCGGCTTGTTGATGCGGATTTTCTCCATAGCGCATGTCCTGAGCCTTGTTGAACTGCAAGTTCAGGGTTTGAGGCAAGCCAGCAGGCTCACCCCGGTCATCCATCGACCCCAGGTAACCGGCAATAACCCCGTCGTAGCGCGCCGTGTGCTCAAATGCCCGTTTGGCCAGGGCAAAACGACGTTCGCATGACAATTGGCCATTCTGGCCCTGCAATTCGCCAAGTACCGTGGCATAATCTTCAGGATTCACAACCACCGCCACATCATGATAATTCTTGGCGGCAGAACGCAGCATGGCCGGACCACCGATATCGATATTCTCAACCGCAGCCGCCAGCTTGCACCCGTCAACAGCAATGGTCTGTTCAAAAGGATAGAGATTCACTACCACCATATCGATGGGCTCAATCCCCTGGGCTGCCATCACCGCATCATCCTGACCGCGACGGCCGAGTAGACCACCATGGATCTTTGGATGCAGGGTCTTCACCCGACCATCCATCATTTCCGGAAAGCCGGTATAGTCGGCAACCTCCAGGACCTTCAAGCCGGCCTCCTGAAGCACCCTGGCCGTACCACCGGTAGACAGGATGCTGACATGTAACGCTACCAGTTCCGCGGCAAATTCGACAATCCCCGACTTGTCAGAAACGCTGATCAAGGCCTTTTTTATAGCACGATATTTTGTCATCTTTTGACTGCTCTTTCTCGGTTCGATTGATTATTTTGATCACCAGGAATTATGATTCCGTGGCGCTGAAGTTTAGTGCGCAGGGTATTGCGGTTAATACCCAACATTCTGGCCGCCAAGCACTGGTTGTCGCAAGCCTTCCTCAGAACCTGCTCCAGGAGCGGTTTTTCCATCTCGGTCAATACCAGTTGATAAAGACCGCGTGCCTCTGAGCCATCGAGAGCCTCAAAATAACCCTCCACTGCCTTGGCAACACAATCCCTGAGTCTATGGTCATGGTGGCCTATCATGCTGCTTGTAATTCCCCCGTGTCAGCCTGCAAGCGCTGATAATAATCCCGCACACAGGCCAGCTGCGCGTCTGCATCGGGCAAACTGTAGACTTGTCGGCGAAACTCTGCGGCAGCGGGCAAACCCAAACTGTAGACTGCCAGATGCCGCCGTGCCACAAGGACCCCGTGCTCTTCTCCATAATGGGAATACATGGCCAGTAAATGTTGTGCGACAAGGTCTTGCTGTTGCCGCAATGATGGCTCAGAGGGGCATTCTTCTTCAGCAAGACGAGCCACGATAGAGCGAAAAATCCAAGGTTTGCCTAAGCTGGCACGACCGATCATGATGCCGTCTGCGCTGGTTTCACGCAGCACATTGAGCGCTTGTTCACCACTGCAGATATCGCCATTGGCGATAACCGGTATTTGCACGGCTTTTTTAACTGCCCGTATAGTTTGATATTCTGCCTGACCACGATACCCACAGGCCCGAGTCCGACCATGTACTGCAAGGCTCTGGATTCCGGCACTTTCGGCGATTCGGGCAATCTGTACCGCATTGCGATGCTGCAAATCCCAACCCGTACGCATTTTCAAGGTCACGGGTACCGGCACGGCAGCGACCACGGCATCCAGAATCCGGGCCACCCGACCTTCATCCTTGAGCAATGCCGAACCGGCCATCTTGTTGCATACCTTTTTTGCCGGACAGCCCATATTTATGTCGACCACCTGTGCTCCCAGATCCACATTCTGTCGTGCTGCCAACGCCATTAGCTCCGGATCGGTCCCCACGATTTGAGTAACCCTGGGTTCGGGGTCAGAAAACGCAACCAACCGTCGCCGGGTTTTCGCAGCTCCGTACAACAAGGCATTGACAGATACCATTTCAGAAGGAGTCATGGCTGCCCCGAACCGACGGCACAGCGCACGAAACGGGGCATCGGTAATCCCCACCATAGGGGCGAGAACCACTCGATTTGCCAGCCGATACGGCCCTATCTTCATCAATTCTGGCCCATCGCCAGCCTCCCGAAAAACAGTCTCCAGGCTACAGATAGCAGCCGACTGCGAAACAATTCCCTGCTACGACACGCTACCCATACCCAGTCGATGCATGATACCTCTGTCCGAAGGTAACGGAAAGAGTGGAATGCAGTAATCAGGAGCTGTCAATTCCAAATAGTTACCCATCCCCATCAATTTCCGTAACTTCTTCAACCGAGCACACCCGGCGGGCTGCGTAACTGACCCATTGAACAAGATGGTTGCGTCACTTCGCTCCTGGCATAAGCCTCGGGGAGCTCGCTTCGCTCGGTGCTACGGTGAGCTTCGGTCCGTCACGACAATCTTGAGCTCAAAACCTACGGCAGATTTTCCAGGGCTGGCCAGATCCAAAACAACCTCTCGGCTGCCACCCGCAGCAATGGTCGAACCTTGCCCAGCCGGCAGATACGCCGAGGGAGGAAAAGAGCGGCGGGCCACCACCACCCCACGTGGATCACTCAGGCTGAGTTGCAACAACGGCGCAGGTTGCGAGAACGTCGCGTGATTCTGCAGCTCGCTGATTACTCGCACGGCTTGGGGGTCTGCTGGATGACTAAGGATACGGGTGTTGAACAGCACCAGCAAGGCTGGATTATAGCGTACTGGCAGCTGACAGCCGATCACCTCACAGGCGCGGTCCAGCATAGGCCGCAAACGTTGGTTCTGGGTCAGCGCGTCAAAGAAAAAGTAATTGAATTGCCATAATAACAATACAGCCGCTGTGAACAGTGCCAGCAGCCACAGCCATGCCGAACGTCGACCATGCTTCGGTAATACCGCAATATTGATGGACGGATCCCGAGCCCGTAACTCACTGTAGAAAGCTGGCACGACAACAGCTTGCTGGGTCACAACCGATGCCGAAGGCGTTCGGGTCTCGGTATCACCCACCGGTTGCTCTACAGATGGCAGCACCGCGTAGGCTGTAGTGGTCGCTTGTGCAGCTACGCCATGTTCCGTATCTGACTCGTCACTGGCCACCCGCTGCACTGTACTCGCTTCGGGGCCGATGGCCACAACCGAGTCATGCTCGGCCGCACTGTGCGCAGTAGATATGGTGGAATCATCATTACTTGTTTTGGCGATTGCTGCTGTTGTGGTACTACCCTGCAGTGGGTTAATAGCAGGATTGACCGGAACAACCCCGGAGTCAGCCTGTTGCTCGGTCAGTAACGGCGGCAACTCATCCAGCAGATTCCAGCTCCAGTTAAAAATCTTTTCACACACTCCACAACAAACCATCGTCTGTTGTGCAGACAACTGGGCCTCACTGGCTTGAAAGACTGTTTCACAATCAGGACAACGAACGTACATCAGATCATAGTGATACTGGTTTTTCCATCCGTTGACTGTAGCAGCTACAGCGATAGTTGCAATCATGAATCAGACCAGCTGGCAAATCTTTTGCACGGGAGGTGGGTGGTGTAATCTGATAATACGGCGGTATCGGCAAGCAACTCTATGCTACTGCCCATCAGAATATTTCAGGAAGCAATAGCAAACTTTGGGAAAAACCTTATCGGCTCGTCTTATTCTATCCATCGCAGCAATTAATCGACTGTCAGGACAATGCCTCCAAACATCAGATGAGCTATCATTTTGGCATCAATGATCTGATTGTTTTTGGTGTGGCCGATGAGGCTGGCGCGTATCACCACCACTAAACAAGCAATTACGCCACCTTTACGGCATTACCTTAGAATGTACCGTACTATGCAGCGTACGTTTGTAATTCGCTCAGGAGGAAATCGGTTAAATAAAGTCTGACACATCCAGCTTACAGAGCACCCTGCCCGGATGCCGGGTCGATTACGGCCGAATA
>CAYQAP010000007.1:0-9636 GCA_964415515.1 uncultured Gammaproteobacteria bacterium
AATTTCTTCAGCTACCTCAGATGTACTGCAGTAACAGAAGGTGAGGATTCCGTGATTGGTTATTAGCTTATTACGATATACTTGCTGTATTATTAGAGGGTAGCATTACTAATATTTCAGGCCCGTCAATAAAAGCAACCGGGAGTTGTTTTGCAAATCAATCTGAACAAATTTTTTCCTTTTCTGATTTGGATGAGGGAGTTCAATTCGGATTGCCTAAAAGTGGATTTCTTGGCCGGTTTGACGGGGGCCATTGTGGTTTTGCCCCAGGGAGTAGCGTTTGCTAGCATTGCGGGTATGCCCCCTGAATATGGGCTTTATGCCGGCGTGGTCCCGGCTATTATAGCAGCCCTGTTCGGGTCCTCCCGAGTACTGGTATCCGGACCGACAACCGCCGCCTCGGTGGTTCTTTTTTCGGTCCTGAGCGCCCACTTCCCACCGGGGACTACAGATTACGTCCAACTGGCATTGACGCTGACATTTATGGTGGGTGTCATAGAACTGACGATGGGTTTGGCGCGAATGGGTGCCCTCGTCAATTTCATCTCCCACTCTGTGATCGTGGGGTTTACTGCCGGAGCAGCGATTATTATTTTCAGCAAGCAACTAAAAAACTTTTTTGGGATTGACTTTCCTCAAGGGAGTAATTTGTTGGAAACACTCAGTTATTTTTATCAGCAACTGGCACAGATCAACCCGTACATCACAACTGTTGGTCTGGTTACACTACTCAGTGGTATTGTGGTTAAAAAGATTTTTCCAAAATGGCCACACATGATTTTGTCCATGTTGCTGGGTAGTCTGGCAGCAGTATTGCTGGATCAATTTATGGGAACAGAGGTGACCGGGATTAAAACAGTGGGTGCATTACCTGCCAGGTTGCCACCTTTTTCCAGACCGGAATTTTCATTGACTACCATCAAGGAAATGGCGCCAGCTGCACTGGCAGTGGCGTTGTTTGCGCTCACAGAAGCACTGTCTATTGGCCGTGCTCTGGGGGCTAAAACCGACCAGCGGGTGGATGGCAGCCAGGAATTTATCGGCCAGGGTCTGTCCAACATTATCGGCTGTTTTTTTTCCGCCTATGTGGCTACCGGATCGTTCAATAGAAGTGCATTGAATTTTCAGGCCGGTGCCATTACTCCCATGGCAGCAATTTTTGCTGGCGGATTATTGGCTGTAATTATTTTGCTGGTCGCTCCACTGGTCAGTTATCTGCCCGATGCAGCGATGGGCGGCATCCTGTTTTTGGTGGCTTGGAGCCTGATTGATTTCAAGGAAATAAAGCACATTATACGCGCAGGAAAACGGGAAACCTCGATATTTGGTATAACCTTTTTTGGGGCGTTATTTCTTGATCTGGAGTTTGCCATATTGGCGGGCATATTATTGTCGCTGATTATCTACTTGATTCAGGTTGCTAACCCGAGGATTTTGATTAGAACACCGGACCCCAGACTTCCCGGTCGTCGCTTTGTCACGGATGCTTCTTTGCCTGAATGCCCACAAGTCAAATTTGTTCGTATCGACGGTTCGTTATTTTTCGGTTCTGTTTCTCATGTCCAGGACACGTTCGATGATTTAAAAAGTCATAGCTGGCGACAGAAACACCTTGCGCTGATCTGTGAAGGGATCAACTTTGCCGACTATTCCGGGACTGAATTGTTGGCCCACGAAGCCATAAAGCGCAACGCTGAAGGTGGTGGTATGTATCTCATCCATGTCAAGGAGGGGCTTTGGAACCCGCTCGATCGAACCGGAGCACTGGATACCATATCCGCCAACCACGTCTTTCAATCCAAGAAGGCCGCGTTGACCGGGATCTACCAGAAGCTTAATAAAGATATCTGTCGTCGCTGTGATAAACGGATTTTTCTGGAGTGTCAGAAAATTACCACAGCACTGCCGGACGATGCCTGACCCAGGATTATATGTCCTGGAGCAGAGAATGTACGGCAGAAAAGCAGTTTGGGAAGACGCTTCCATGGTTTTCATAGCATGCTAAAAAGTAGTTGCCGCAAAGCAGCTTCATCTCACAACACCGCTTGTTTGCAGACCGGCCCTTGGGCCAGGTTGTCCACAAGCGGTGCATCTTTTAAAGGGTATTGTTTATGTTTCTGAGTCGAGGGTTTCGGCCTTTTTTTCTGCTGGCGGTCTTCTGGGCAGTGTTGGCATTGGTATTGTGGTTGTTTATATTGAGTGGAAGTCTTATTGCCGAGTCACTGCAGATTGTGACAGTGTTGTGGCATGGTCGAGCCATGATATTTGCATATGGGTCGGCCGTGGTGTGTGGGTTTTTATTGACCGCCGCCAGCAACTGGAGTGGCTTGCCAACCTTGCAGGGAAGGCCTTTGCTGTTGATCGTAGTGGCTTGGCTGCTGTCACGTATTGGCCCCTGGCTTGGATCGTCGACTGGATGGATACTGGCGTTACTCGGGGATGTGATTTTTTGGTTTGGGTTTATCATCGGTTTATCGAGGCCTTTACTGGCAACCAAAGATTCCAGGAATTTCTGGACCTTTATTCCCAAGCTGGTGCTGTTTGGTCTTGCCGCCGTCGGTTTTGATCTCGGTGTTTTGTTGCCGTCAATAGCCTCTTGGCAACCCACATTGTTGCTCCTGGGGTTGTTGATGATGGTGGCGATCATCATCGCTATGGGAATCCGGGTGATTCCATTTTTTATCAGCCGAGCCTTACAACGAGAAGCCCCACCACATTCTTTCGGAGCAGAAGAAGTGATTGATTTAATCGCCATGACCGGTTTTGTTTTCAGTCTGGTTTTCTGGCCGGATAATCCGGCAGTCACGATATTCGCAGTCACGGCTGTGGTCGTCAATGGTCGACGCCTGTGGCGCTGGCATGATCCGGTAATTTGGCAAAAGCCAATGTTGTGGATTTTGTTTCTTGGTTTTGCCGCCCTGTTGCTGGGAATACTGTTACTTGGTTTCTCGGCCATTGACTGGGTTCCTTACTATCCGGCACTGCATGCTCTGGCCTATGGGGGGGTTGGCTTGATGACAACAGGCATGATGATAAGGGTCAGCCTCGGCCATACCGGCAGAAGTGTATTGCAGGCACCACCCCTGGCGACTGCTGCTTTTGTGCTGCTGGTGGTCGGTACCGGGGTCCGGGTTGCTGGTCCCTGGCTGGATGCTGGCTACACACAGCTCTATATCCTGATGGCTGGTCTGCTCTGGATATTGGCTATGGCGCTGCTGTTGTTGCTGTTGCTACCGATATTGTTACGACCACAGGCATAGTACTCGGAAGAAAGATCGATCACTCGGCACTACTGCAGGGCAAGAAACTGTTGCAGCAGGGCCTGGCGGTGGTCGTGAACATGTGTTGCATTTGCTCTTTTTACTGGGCCAAAACCGCGAATTTGCTGCTGCAGGCCGACCAGTTCAACTGCCAGAGAGTGGTTGGTTGGACTTAGCCGATCCTCGATAATCTGTAACAGCGCCTTGAATGCGGTCAGTTGTGCTTGGTGGAATTGCCGTTCAGCGGTCAGTCGAAAAGGATCAAACAGGGTCCCGCGAAGTGGTCGCAGCCAAGCCAATATGTGCAACAGGGGGATGATCCATGATCCGTAACTACGTTTTTGTGGTTTGTTTTGATGAGGAGTATTCAGTAGCGGAATGGCCAGGTGAAAGCGCAGTCGTGCTTTGCCAGCAAATGTTTTGGCCAGGTCGGCACGGAAGGATTTGTCAATCAACAGGCGGGCAACCTCATATTCATCCTTGTGTGCAAGCAGATGATAATAGTTGTCGGCAACAGCCAGGCCAAGGCCTGTTGCATTGGGCGTACGGTTTTTTTCGAGCGTTGATAGCCTGGTGACAATCTCCCGGTAGTGTTGGGCAAGGTGCTGATTTTGATAACAAGTCAAACGCATTGCACGATCTTGAATTAAATCCTGCAGGAGCGTGTGAGGATCATCCTCACGGTCAGTACCTGTTTTCAGGCCAGCTATTCGCAGGGTCCCTGGCAGATCCAGGGCAGTTTTGCGCCCCCAGAGCAAGGCTTGCAAATTTTGTTCGACAGCCGTTCCATTCAATTCAATAGCACGTTGTATAGAAGCAAGGGTCAATGGCAGCTTGCCCAGCTGCCAGGCATAGCCAAGCAATACGATATTGGCATAAATGGCATGCCCCAGCAGGCCTTTGGCCAGTTCAGTAGCAGGCAGGAAATGGCCGTCCTTGGTTGAGCCACAAAGGGTGGACCGCATTTGCTGTTCGGGAAACTGCAGGTCCGGTTGCTGAAGAAAACTGCTGGGCATATTTGGCTCGGTGTTGATCACAGCACAACAGCGATCGGCCGCCAGACAGGCGAGAATATCAGCGCTCGAAGCAACCGTTATATCTGCCCCCAGCAACAGATCAGTTCGGGCCAGCGGAATTCTCGATGCCTGGGGACAATCCTGGTTGCGGTTGATACGAATGTGACTACTGACCGCGCCGAATTTTTGCGCCAGTCCCGTCATGTCAAGTACGGTACAGAAGCGATCGTCCAGGTGGGCGGCCATCCCCAGGATTGCTCCCAAGGTAACCACCCCCATGCCGCCGATACCAGCAATCAGAATATTGCAAGTGCCTTCATAGGTGGGCAACTTGGGTTGTGGCAGTGTTTCATGCTGGATTCCTTGCAACGGTGCAGGGGCCCGCAGACTGGCATTTTCCACACTAACGATACTGGGGCAAAATCCCTGCAAACAGCTGTGGTCTGTATTGCAGGCCGATTGGTCGATGCGGCGCTTTCGTCCCAGCACAGTCTCTACAGGAACCACAGCCAAACAGTTCGATACTCGATTGCAGTCACCACAGCCTTCACAGATTTCTTGATGGATAAATAAATAGCGGGTCGGAGACGTCAGCCGACCCCGTTTAAGCTGACGGCGTTTTTCGGTGGCGCAGCGTTGTTCGTAGATGATCGCCGTAACACCTGGAATGTCGCGCAATGTCTTTTGCAGCATCTGCAATGCGGAGCGGTCATGGACGGTGACTCCTGGGGCCAGCTGATGGTTGGTGGTGTAACGCCCGGGATCATCAGTCACCAGCAATACTTTCTTTACCCCCTCTGCCACAAGCTGATGACTGACTGCCGCGACCGAAAGATCGTCCACTGGCTGGCCACCGGTCATGGCAACAGCATGGTTGTATAAAATCTTGTAGGTTATATTGACCCCGGCTGCCACCGCCGCACGGATTGCCAAAATACCCGAATGAAGATACGTGCCGTCACCGATATTGACAAAGACATGTGGGGTGTCAGAGAAGCAGGACAGGCCGATCCAGGAGGCACCTTCAGCACCCATGTGCGTAAAGGTCTGGGTATGACGGTCCATCCAGATGGCCATATAGTGACAACCGATCCCTGCCAGTGCCAGGCTGCCCGGCGGTACCTGGGTCGAGGTATTGTGCGGGCAACCGGCGCAAAAATGAGGAATACGTTCGAGCACTGAAAATAGTGGGGTCTGAATCAGTCTTTCCAGTTGCCGCAGGCGGTTACTCAGGGCTAACTGAGGGTGGATTACGTGAATACGTTGTCCCAGGACCAATGCCACCAGAGCCGGGGTTAGCTCGCCGTTCGATGGCAGTAGCCAGTTCCCCTTTTCATCGTGTTTGCCGAGCACTACAGGACGATCCCTGGCGGGACTGTGGTAGAGAAGGTCCTTGATCTGCTGCTCGATAATACCGCGCTTTTCTTCTACCACCAGTAGCAGCGACAGGCCCCGGGCAAAGCGACGAAGCCCCTCTACCGCCAAAGGCCAGCTCAAGCCCACCTTGTAGATGCTAATGCCCAGTGCTGCGGCCTGTGAGCCACTAATGCCGAGTTCCTCCAGTGCCCCAAGGACGTCCAGATAGGATTTTCCGGTGGTGACAATGCCAAGACAGGGGTGCTGGCAAGGCAAAACCACTTGGTCGAGCCGATTTGCAGCGGCAAAGGCCGCCACGGCCTGGAGTTTCCATCGATGGAGACGATGTTCCTGGGATAGGGGAGGATCAGGCCAACGGATATTGAGACCGCCTTCGGGTATGCTGAAATTCTGTGGAATTTTCAGCTGTAGCCGGTGGCTGTCGTAGCTCACTGAGGTTGAAGAGTCCATGGTTTGGGAGGTGGTCTTAAGTCCAACCCAGCAACCGCTATAACGTGAGAGGGCCCAGCCGATAATCCCAAAATCCAGGACTTCTTGCAGATTACTGGGATTCAGGACCGGGATGTTCGCGTCCATGAAACTGTATTCACATTGGTGTGGCAGGGTTGAGGATTTGCAGGTGTGGTCGTCACCGGCCACGGCCAGTATGCCGCCCAACCTGGCAGTACCTGCAGCGTTGGCATGTTTAAAGGCATCCCCGCTACGGTCAACACCAGGGCCTTTTCCATACCACATTCCAAACACACCATCGACACGTGGGCCGGGAAACAAGCCAGTCTGTTGGGTCCCCCAAAGCGAGGTGGCTGCCAAGTCCTCATTCAATCCTGGTTGAAAGTGAATATTGGCTTCTTCCAGAAATTCCCTGGCTTGCCAGAATGCGGTATCGATACCACCCAGTGGTGAGCCCCGATAGCCAGAAACAAAGCCTCCGGTATTGAGACCCGCCTGCCGGTCTCGGTGGCTTTGTAACAGACACAAACGTACCAGAGTTTGCATGCCGTTAACATACACCCGATCCTCACCAAAATGATACTTGTTATCCAGATGAGCGTCAGCCCGGCTCATACCATACCTCCAAGAGTGGGAAATTGCTGGGGTAAGGCTATTTTAGTGGATCCTGAGTGGTAACAAGCATGAAATATCCGGTTACACTAGAACACATAAGGTCACTGCAGGCGGTTGTTTGGCAGGATAGAGTACTCACCAGGGCCGCAAGGATGCGCTGCCATTCACAGGGATTGTGAACAACAGGGAAGTTGGGGCTCTTGAGTTCCGGTGGGGATACTTCCCGGCCGGAACTCGCTACGTTGTTGCGGCTAAGGGTTGTTGCGGCTAAGGCCCGGGGTTGCCCCAAACAAATCAAGTTGCTGTACAGGGTTATTGTGGGACTGCAACTTGTTTTGTAACAATTCGCTCTGTGCTAGGAGGCAGCAGCAGAATTACAATGCGCCGGTTACGTGCATATTCCTCAGCTTTGGAGGTGAGTAATCGGTAGGCGCTATAGCCAACAACCCGTAATCGTTTTGGATCGACCTTTCTGGAGATCAGATAGCGGACGGCCGATGCTGCTCTGGCTGCGGACAGCTCCCAATTACTTGGATATCGGCCGAATTTCGGATTGGTCAGAGGCAGTGGATCGGTGTGCCCTTCAACACTAATCATGCGGCTGGGGAAGGTATTTAAGGCCTGTGCAATCAAATCCAGTGCGGCTTTTCCTTTGTTGGACAACCTCGCCGATGCCAGGGCGAAGGTAATATCACCACCCAGGCGAATCGCGGTGGTGTTGTTTTTTAACTGGGAGATTTTGACATTGCTGGAATGCAGGGTTTCCTGGAGCCGGGTTTTAACTGCGGTCAGGCTGGCCTTGAAGCGAGCCCGCTCAGTGCGTAGTTGGGCAACCCGAGACTGCAGCTCTTGCGCCAGATTGCGGGTCTCTTTCAGGTCTTGATTGGCTTCTTTAAGGGCCTGATTTTGCTGTTGCAGTGCTTGCAGCTGAACCGATTTCTGCTGCAGCTCGTTTTGCAGCGCCTTTACAGTCACAGTGCTGTTGACCAAGCGCGTATTGAGCTGCTCAATGTTGAGCGTAAGTTGAGGCAACTGTGCGGTTAATTCGGTGTTTTGTTGCTTGGATACTGTAGCCTGCTGACGCAAGACCTCAAGCTCTTGTCGAAGCTTGCGAACCTGAACTTGTGTCGTTGAGTTCAGTTGCTGCAGGTTTTGATATTGCCGACTTAGTGATGTCAGTTGTTGTTGGGCCTTATTATTTCCGGTCAACGCCTGGTCACGTTCATCGGTCACAGTCTGTAGTGCGCCGGTACTGTCCTTGAGTTTATTGGCCAGTGTGTTTAGGTGCTTCTCCAGTTGTTGTTTCTGGGTGGCCGTGACGGTAATTTGTTGCCGAGCTTGTGCCAATTGGTCGGTGATTGAAGCGAGGCGGGCCGTTAATCCGGTATTATCAGCGGCTAGTGAAGCCAGAGAGGACTGGGTTTTTGCCACCTCACTACGAGCCGACTGCAGCCGGCTTTGTTCGGTGGAGAGTTTAGTGGAAATCTTAGCCGCCTGTTGATTACTGGACCAGAACAATCCCCAGCCGGTGAGTGCTGCGACCAAAGCCAGGACAAAAGCTATCATCCAGGACTTTGTGCTATTCGCTGTTGTAGCCATTCGACAACTCCTCTCGGTTTTTCCACCAGAGGCACTCGAGTCGGCGGGCCGTGTTCATTCGTACTGTACTCAACACCGACGCCAATCAAATACCGAGGTGATTTATTTGCAAGCTTTATGCGCGGTAGTGTAGCGCCAACCAGTACCCGGGGTAAAGAACCCTGATTTTGGTACAGTAGCTCCTCTAACGTTTCATAAAGCGCCCGTCTAGTCAGTTTTGACAAATTTTGCCCCACTGACTTTTCTTGCTGGCGCAGTTTCCTATCCCGGGCTTGGCAGGTAATGAAAAAATAAACCACGGACCTTTTCCCAAAAATACAATGTACGTCCTGCCTTTTGCAGGGCTTGTTGAAACAGCTGGCAACCGTGTTGCTGGAGTGGTAAAGCGGGTGTTATTGAGTGGGGCACCGCGTCAGATAACGATAACGATGCACGAGTTTGTGTTAAGCTGCTGGGATGTTCTATCTGATACGCAGCACACACAAACGGTTACGGATCTGGCTGTTGGTGTTGTTATGCCTGCAACTCTCGGGCCTACCCTGGCAGGCACTTGCCTTGGTCAAAGGCAATCCATCGACAGGCCTGACCGCGCCAATGTGTCGCTTTGGTTCGTCGCCGGACGCTCCCCTTCAGGATAACCATCAGTGTTGTCTGGGGAGATATTATTGCCACTGTGGTGGCCTGGCGGGAGCACCTCATACAAACCTGATTCCTGAGCGGCTATATCGGCAGGTTGCCATACTGTTGATGCCCTATATCCCGGCTGATCAGGCCCGTACAGTTTTTTACCTCCTCATTCGCGCCCCACCGATGCGTTTTTCTTGATTGTTGTTCCAACCGTGGCTATTTCGGGCCACGACTACGCATATTTCAGGAGAATCAACATGAAGAATCGAGTTCGATATACCCTGCTTGCCTTGGGGCTGGTGGGTTCCTCCGCCACATTTGCCGACTGCAAGGATCTGGATGTGAGCGCTGTTTGGTCACGTGCTACAGCACCAGTTGTCAAGATGGGTGCAGTCTATTTTACCCTGGACAATACCACCGAGCATGTGGTGACCTTAGACGGTGGTAGTACGCCGGTTGCCGAGACGGTCCAAATGCATAAAAGTGAGATGAAAAAGGGCATGATGGGTATGCGCCATATGCCTGAAATCAAGGTTGCTGCTGGACAGCAACTGGAATTTCAACCCGGCAAATATCATGTAATGCTGATTGGTTTGAAACGGCCACTCAAGGTGGGACAGATTTTTCCCTTAACCTTACAATGTGCCGATGGCAGTCAACGCAGGCTCACGGTACCGGTCAGGAAATGAGGC
>CAYQAP010000007.1:9736-44918 GCA_964415515.1 uncultured Gammaproteobacteria bacterium
GGTGATCCCGGCCAAATAGAGGCCTTTGCCAGGCAACTGTATGTAGCCTACGGACGAGGTGAAGAAAATGCCGCCATCGGCTACGTTATGTACCATACCGACACGATCACGATCACTAACCCCAAGGGACAGTTTGTCGCGGCATTTTCCAGCCCACACTACCCGAGGAATATGGTTCGGGATTTTCTGAAAATACTGAAGTACCAATAACTGGATCTGGACCGGATGATCGCGGTTGTCATCAACATCTAACACAAGCGCATGCTACGGAGGCATCCAATATGCGATTGAATCTGAAGTCTCTTGTTTTTTTCGTTGTATTCTTGCTGGTTCTTTTTGTAGTGGCCTGGAAGCTGGGGTATAGCCTGTTGCCTGGCTCACCTCCACCCAGGATCTACGGGGCGATTTTTCCTGAGCCAAAAACCCTTGCGCCCTTTTCGCTGCAGCGCACGGCGGGGCGGACCTTTACCCAGAAAGATATACAGGGTCACTGGACTTTGGTTTATTTTGGTTACACGCATTGCCCGGATGTTTGTCCGACCACCATGATGCAATTTCAACAGATGCAGGAGAAATTGAAGAAAAATGTACCCGAGCTGCCGGTTTCCTTTGTAATGGTTACGGTTGATCCGGAGCGGGATACACCAGCCTTGATGGAAGACTATGTACGCCACTTTAACACTACATTTACCGGTTTAAGTGGAGACCCTAAAGAGATTAAAGCATTGGCCAAACAGTTGTTCGTGGGCTACCAGCGCGGTCAAGACGATGCTGCGATCGGCTATGCTATGTACCATTCTGATTCGGTTTTGATCATCAACCCGAAGGGGCAATTTGCAGCTATTTTCTCCAGCCCACACCCAGCCAAAAATATGACTCAGGACTTTCTTAAAGTTATAAAGTATCAGTGAACTAACGGGGCAAAACCCTGTGCTGGTATGTCGCCGACGGTATCAATACTGAAGAGTTTCTGGTACCGGCAGTGAAAGATTACGCCGCAGATTTTCCCCGATTTTCCATACGATCGTTGAGCCATACGGACTCACCGGCAACTTTATAGAGGCCGGCCGAATCAATCTTGCTGATCCAGTTTCGCTGTACAGCGATGAGTTGAGCCTCTTGGAACCGGCGGAGTACCCGGCTGATGGTTTCTGGTGCCAAGCCCAGGTAATTGCCGATATCTGAGCGGGACATCGGCAAGGACAGCTCTGCCTGGCGGTAATTTTGCAAGGCACTGTCACGAGTCTGGGAGAGTAGAAACGTCGCGACCCGTTGGTCGGCATCTTTACGAGCCAGTACCGTCATCATGCGTTTTTCCAGAAACAATTCCATACGATAGCGCTCCATCATCTGCTCTAAAAAAGCAGGAGATTTGCGCATCACCGCGATAATTTCTTCTTTGCTCAGCGCGCAGACACCTGTCGTTGTGAGCGCCACTGCAGAGGTGGTATAACGGGACTGGATGGCATCGAGGCCGAGAATTTCACCCGGCTGATGAAAGCCCAACACCTGCTGTTCCCCGGTGTGAGTTGTGGAAAATGTTTTGATGGCACCTGATTTGACGATATAAAGTGATTGAAACGGCTGGCTCATTTCAAACAGGCGTTCTTGTTTGTGCAGTACCCTAGAGGTACCCGTGACGACAAGATTTTGTTGAATGTCGCTGGCAGAGAGATTGTGCCCCAGACAGCGCCCGACAATACTGCAATGGTTACAAGCGGTTCGCATTGAATTCGTGGCTATTCTACGCATGATATCTCCTTGCATCGCGTGTCTGACATGCCTTATACGCTATTTCGATAGGTTGCAAAATACGTATTTCCCGCAAATTGGCAACGATATACTGAATTCGCTGCCAGTGAGCCGAGCAGTTGTGGCGGTGCTACTCTCGTCGCAGGGCTTCAGTAACTGCGATAGGTGTCGGATAGCGCAGCACGACAAGATAAGAGGACACGATAAAACTGATCAGAGTTACCAACTGAAGCAGATAGGCCGCACTGCTTGATAAGACGCCTGAGGATTGGGCAACGAACATTAGCAGCAATGAGAACTCACTCAGTTGCCCCAATCGAAAGCCGATTTCCCAGGAAAATTGCCTGGTTTCATGAGCTCGTCTCAACAGCATATGAAACACGATCGGTTTGACCAGTAACAATACGAAAGCGAGCAGCAGGGCAGGCACAATGATGGATTTGGCGACGACAAAATCAAAACTGGCACCAAGAGCAAAAAAGAACATCACCAAAAAAAAGTCTCGCAATGGTTTGAGGCTTTCGGCAATAAACCGGGCTATCGGGCTATTGGCCAGTGAAACACCGGCGACAAATGCACCGATCTCATGTGAAAGACCGGCAAAGGATGCCAGTTCGGCAATGCCAAGGCACCAGCCGATAGCCAGCAAAAAGATGTATTCCTGGATGCGAGCAAAAGCCAGCAACAATCGCTGCAAGAGCAGTTTTTCACCAAAATATACGATCGCGATCAGCAATGGGAAAGCAACGCTCAGTTTCCAGACCGCCAACAGCTGCAGTTGCCCTTGTTCTACTGCGCGCAAAAGCAACAAGACAATAATTGCCAGCAAATCCTGGAGCAGCAGGATACTGATAATGATTTCTCCCGCATGCCGGTGATGCAGTACCGTAGTAGGTAATAGCTTCAATCCCAGGATGGTGCTTGAGAAACTGCAGCTGATGCCGATCAGCAAGGCATCCATAATCCCAAAACCAAAAGCAGTTGCCATGCCAAAGCCAAGAATACCGAATAACAGAGCACTGATCAGGGTTATCGGCAGCGCTTGTCGGAACAGCCCCAGCAATTTTTGCGGATAGAGATTGAGCCCTAACAAAAATAATAAAAAGATAATACCAATATTGGCTATGCTCTGAACCAGTGACGGATCACTGACTAATGCGAAACCACCGGGACCGAGCAAAGCACCGAGCAGGATATAGGCGACGAGCATTGTCTGACGGGCATACAGAGCCAAGGTTGCCAGCATCGCAGAACCGGCAAAAATCACAAAAAAAGTAAAAATAATGGATTCTTCATCCATGCTGGCACGTTGCTCCTGTCCAGGAGGCTGTCAGAGCCCGGATCACCTTTTGAGGCTCAAGCGTAATCAGGTTCCTTGCCTTGCTGCCATTTAATATTACAACCCATGCTCGGTGTTTGTGGTGATGGAGCTGGTCTGCCGGCCAAAAGCAGCGCACAGGCCTCACGCAAATCTGCGCCGGTAACGGGATGCCCATTACCGGGCCTGGCGCTGTCATATTGACCCCGGTAATACAGTTGCAACTGATGATCAAACAGAAAGAAATCCGGAGTGCAGGCGGCCCGGTAGGCGCGAGCCACAGCCTGGTCGGCATCATACAGATAAGGAAAGCGGAAGCCATAATTTTTGGCAGCTTGGGTCATTTGTTGCGGGCCATCTTCAGGGTGTGTGCCGACGTCATTGGCATTGATAGCGATAACGGCAATTTCACGGTTTTGACAGTCGGTGGCGAAAGTGGCGAAAGATTCCCGGATATGGACTACATACGGACAATGGTTACAGATGAAAGCGATCAGCACACCGCGGTGACCGAAATAATCAGATAAAACTACCGAGTCAGGGCCAAGCGGATTAAAGTTTGGCAAGGTGAAAGCAGGGGCTGTAGTACCCAGTTCTAGCATGGTGGAACAGGTTCTGGTCATCGTCATTGCTCCGATTGAGTGGATTCTATCGGAGCATTATGCACAGATCTTTACCTGGGCACCACTTTGTATATTGCCAATGTTGCGAGTACATTACCCGACCCACCCGAAGAGAGCCACTCCGTTCTCTAGTCCAGCGTTGCAGCCTCTGGATAAGGACGCACCATTCCCTGCAGTCAGCGTCTTGACTCGAATGCACGGGCCGGTTCTCAACCATTTGCCAGTTGTGTTCAGAACAGGCAACGAACGATAAAAGGCTGTTTTTTCCTCCAGGAAGGCGTTAGCCGGTAGCTTATTTTGTGGATCCGGCAAATGCAGCAATCTTGCCTGAACAACCCGCTGACCCAAAGAATCACGAGGTTATTCTGGTGTAAAATCTTCTGCCATAAAGTATTGTTATCCCCCAAGGAGCCCGCATGGAACAGGAATTGACCCATTTCAACAGCCACGGTGAGGCGCATATGGTTGATGTCGCTGCCAAGCGTGAAAGCCACCGCACTGCCATTGCAACGGGGTGTATTTTTATGGCACCCACTACCTTGCAAAAGATCATCAACGGCAACCACAAAAAGGGTGATGTTCTGGGTATTGCCCGGGTTGCAGCCATTATGGCAGCCAAGCATACGGCTGATATCGTACCCCTTTGTCATCCCCTGCGCCTGACCCGAATCGACATTCAGTTGCAGCCGGAGCCGGAGGTCAATGCGGTGTGCTGTCGTGCACAAGTGGAAAATCACGATCGGACTGGAGTCGAGATAGAGGCCCTGCATGCCGTGCAGGTGGCTTTGTTGACGATATACGACATGTGCAAGGCGGTTGATCGCGGTATGTTGATGCAGGATATCGGCCTGGTTCATAAGTCCGGTGGAAAATCTGGCGTCTGGGAGCGTACATGAACAAGCCAAAAGCTGTGTCCTGTGGTTGTGATGAAGATAGTGCGGCACTGGAATTCGAGATCGCACGCAATAAAATCTTGGACAGCGTCAATGTGGTAGATGGCCAGGAGCGCGTCTTGTTGCACGCTGCCTTGCAGCGCCGCCTGGCACAACCCGTGCACTCGCCGTATGCTGTGCCTGGCTATGACAACTCGGCCATGGATGGCTACGCACTACGGGCTGCAGACGCCATCGAAGGAGCCCGCTTGCCTTGTGTTGGGGCATCTTTCGCCGGCCACCCCTACAACCGAAGGGTGGGAACCGGAGAATGTGTACGCATTATGACCGGAGCGGTATTGCCTGATGGGGCAAACTGTGTGGTGATGCAGGAGCGGGTTGCAGTGGATGGCGACTCCATTATTCTTCAACAGCACGCCACTGAAGGTGACCATGTGCGGCGTGCCGGTGAAGACCTGCAGGCGGGGTCGGTCGCATTGTTGGCAGGCAGTCATCTGGGTCCAGCACAGTTGGGTATGCTCGCATCATTAGGGTTGGCGGAAGTGGTGGTCAGGCGCCGTCCACGGGTGGCCATCCTGTCGACTGGAGATGAGCTTTGCGGCTTGGGCCAACAGCTGAAACCCGGTATGATTTTTGACAGCAATCGGTACACCCTGTTCGGTATGCTGCAATCCTGTGCTGTGGAACTGCTGGATATGGGTATTGTGGCCGATGATCTGGAGCAGACCCGCCAGGCTTTTAGTACGGCTGCCAAGCAGGTGGATATGGTCATCACCACTGCCGGGGTATCAGTGGGTGATGCGGATTATGTCAAGCAGGTGCTGGCCGAGCTCGGGGAGGTCGGTTTCTGGAGAATTGCTATAAAACCTGGCAAGCCACTGGCCTTTGGCCAGATCGGTAGTGCGGTGTTTTTCGGGCTACCCGGTAACCCGGTCTCAGCTATGGTGTCATTTCATCATTTTGTGCGCCCGGCCTTGTTGAAAATGGCTGGTGGACAAGTGACCCCAAGTCTGCGTTTGCAGGCGATACTGGGTGAGGATATTGCTAAAAGCCCGGGACGGCTGGAATTTCAACGTGGCATTCTGACCCAGAAGACACCTGACCACCTCGAGGTTACCAGTACCGGCAACCAAGGGTCGGGAGTCTTACATTCCATGGATAAGGGCAATTGCTTTATTGTTTTGCCGGCAACAAGCCATGGTGCAAAAGCAGGCCAGACGGTGCAGGTCGAACCTTTTTCGGGCCATCTCTTTGTTGGAGGAAACGCTTGAGTCGGCAGGACATCACCCGCTGGCAGCACAAATATGTAGATGCGCCTACCCAGCCACTCGTTCCTGATCCATTGCTGGAACAATATGCGCCGTTGCTCCAGGGACCGGGCACTGCGCTGGATCTGGCCTGCGGCAGAGGCCGCAACAGCATTTTTCTAGCACAGCTCGGCAAGACCGTGTACGCTGTTGATGGCTCTTTGCTGGCGATCCAGGGCCTGTACGAGCGAGCCAATCATATCCATGCCTGGGTGGCTGACCTTGGGTATTGGCAACCACCGAGTGCAGCTTTCGACTTGATCGTGGTCAACTTTTTTTTACACCGCCCATTATTCCCCTTACTGGTGACTGCATTGCGATCGCAAGGTCTGGTGTTGTACCAGACCTTTAATCAAAATGTATTGCGCCAGCGCCCGGGCTTCTCGCCGTCATATCTGCTGCATAGCGGAGAGTTACTGCAAGCTTTTTCCGGCCTGACCATCTTGGCCAGCAATGACACACGAGATAATGTTGCTAGCAGCAGCTTTGTTTTGGCCAGAAAAACCAGCAATGAATGACCACAGCCAACGGATTGCTGGGGTCTATGGGATTGTCGATACAGGCGTGCTTGCATGGGAAAAGATGTTGTCCGCGACTGTGGCAGCTCTCGATGGCGGAGTCGGCGTGATCCAGTATCGTAACAAGAGCATTGATCGGCAGCGTCGATTTCAGCAGGCTCGCGCACTGTCTTTAGTATGCCGATCCCGGGGCGTATCCTTTATCGTTAATGATGATGTTGCCTTGGCCAAGGCCGTGGTTGCTGATGGGGTGCATATCGGGTGTCAGGATGGAACCATTGCCACTGCCCGGGCACGGCTTGGGCCCTCAGCAATCATCGGTGTCTCCTGTTACAATAGTCTCGACAAGGCCACCGATGCAGCCGCTGCAGGTGCTGACTATGTGGCTTTTGGCAGTTTTTTTCCCTCCACTGTCAAACCGGATGCACCGCGTGCAAAGCTCGAGTTGCTGACCCTGGCCCGGACCAGGTTGTCGGTGCCGATCGTTGCTATCGGGGGTGTTACAGCAGCTAACGGCGCTGCTTTGTTGGAGGCCGGGGCGGAAGCTTTGGCCGTGATCAGCAGCTTGTTTGCAACAGCAAGGGTGTACCAGGCTGCGGTCGAATTAACCCAGTTATTTAACAATATCCAGATCAGGAATCAATCATGAGCATACGTAGTGATGCGCTGTTTGCAGCAGCCTGTAAAGTCATCCCCGGAGGCGTCAATTCACCGGTACGCGCTTTCAAATCGGTCGGGGGTACGCCGGTTTTTTTCACTCACGGTGCTGGAAGTCGCCTGTATGATCAGGATCAGCGTGAATACATCGACTACGTTGGTTCCTGGGGCCCAATGATCCTCGGCCATGCCCATCCTGCAGTGGTTACTGCGGTACAGGAAGCGGCTGCCCGAGGCTTGAGTTTCGGTGCACCGACCGAGCTGGAAACCGAGATGGCACAATTGTTGTGTAAACTGGTGCCGTCGATGCAAAAAGTACGCATGGTCAACTCTGGAACGGAGGCGACCATGAGCGCGATTCGCCTGGCGAGGGGTTATACCGGTCGGGATAAACTGATCAAGTTTGAGGGTTGTTACCATGGCCACGCTGACGGCCTGCTGGTTAAAGCAGGTTCCGGAGCGTTAACCCTCGGCGTACCGACCTCCCCCGGGGTCCCGGCTTCGGTCGCTGAGCACACACTGACCGTGGAGTACAATAATCCTGCTCAGGTCGAGGCTACTTTTGAGGCCTGGCCCGAGCAGATAGCAGCGGTTATTGTTGAACCGGTGGCCGGCAACATGAATTGTATACCACCGGTGCCGGGCTTTTTGGAAGCTTTGCGTGAGCTCTGTGATCAGCATGGAACAGTGCTGATTTTTGATGAAGTTATGACCGGGTTTCGAGTTGGCTTGGGTTGTGCTCAGGGCCGCTTTGGGGTCACCCCAGACTTGACCACACTGGGCAAGATCGTTGGCGGGGGGATGCCGGTCGGTGCATTTGGTGGCCGTGAGGAGATTATGGACAAGCTGGCCCCGGATGGACCGGTCTATCAGGCCGGCACTTTGTCGGGTAATCCTGTGGCAATGGCTGCAGGCCTGACCACACTTGGAGAAATCGTCAAGCCGGGTTTTTATACCCAGCTGGAAAGTCGTACCGCCCAGCTGCTTGATGGTCTGGAACAAGCGGCAGATCGACATGGTGTTGCCTTTACTGCCCAGCAATGTGGTGCCATGTTCGGCTTGTTTTTCACTGGAGAAGGGGTGATCAGTAGTTTTGCTCAGGCAGTATCTTGTAATAGTGAACGGTTTAGCCGCTTTTTCCATGGCATGCTCGAGCAAGGCATTAATCTGGCGCCTTCTGCGTTTGAAACTGGCTTTATGTCCTCCGCTCACAGCAAAGCTGATATCGAGGCCACCATCACTGCTGCAGACAAGGTGTTTGCCGGTCTTTGACCGGGCGCAAACCAACGGAGGGAGCCACCAAAAGGAGATAGCCAGAAAATGTGATGCTGGGTGGTGACCTTGTTGCCAGGCTCAAGAGTGCTCTGTAGTGGGGTCGGAGTTTGGCCATGCAATGATGTGCAAGGAGCCGGGTAATGCTTCTTTGGCCGGGGGATACGCCAGCAGTTCTCGCATCAGTATCAAGAGATGCCCGAGTGCCAGAAGTGGCAGCCACAAGAACCCGATCATAAGGACGCTGAGGAACAGGCCTGGGATGGCATAGAGTGTGGCAGAGAGCTGAAAGTCAAGCATACGCCGACACAGGAATTGCCTTTCTCCACTGGTTGCATGACGGCATTGCCACCACAGTGGTAGCAGCAAATTGGCAAATGGCAGGCCCAGATAACTGAGCAAAGACAACAGCACCAGCTGACGGCGTAGTTTTTTGTGGCCGGTTATAGGTGCCACTGGAGCATGGCTTGATACAGCCCGACTTACCAAAACGACACCGCTGACTATCAGCATGGCTGCGCCGGCCCATAACAGGGACAGTGTGATGGGTGAAATAACCTGCGCATCTGAACGTCCCAGCAGCAGTAGCAGAAAGGGCCAGTAACTGGACAGCACCAGCAAAACTCCGGCCAGAATGAATGCCAGTCCGGGTCCGTAGCGCCGCACATCGGTCACCTCGGGTATTTTGCGCATCGGGTCCTGTTGTTGGTCAGCAGTGTGGGATACGAAATGAACTCAGGAAGACTTCAATAACCGCTGTTTGTCACGGTTCCAGTCACGCTCTTTGATGGCCGCTCGTTTGTCATATTTTTTCTTGCCGCGGGCCAGTCCGACTGCCAGCTTGGCCCGGCCTTTTTTCCAGTACAGCGATAGCGGTGCCAGGGTGTAACCGCCTCGTTCCGAGGCCCCGATCAGGTGGTCAATCTGTTTTTGATGCAGTAGCAACTTGCGTGAACGTACGGGGTCAGGGTTGATGTGGGTCGAAGCCGCAGGCAAGGGTGAAATATGAGCCCCGAACAGGAACAGTGCACCATGACGGACGATGACATAAGCCTCCTTGATCTGGGCGCGGCCTGCCCTCAGACTCTTGACTTCCCAGCCCTCCAGCACCAGGCCGGCCTCAAAGGTCTCTTCAATAAAATAATCGAAGTAGGCCTTTTTGTTGCGGGCGATACTGGGTGGAATGGACTTTTTTCGAGCATTCATGAAGAAGACATCAGTGTCTTGAGGGGCTGACTGTGATCCTATTATACCCAAGACAGTGACAGCCACAGCTCGCGCTGAGTATTTTTTCTTGACTCACTGCATCCGGGAGTATTCTCTTGGAGGGCTACAGTGACGTATTGTCAGTTCCCGTAAAGCTTCCTGGGCAGAATGGTCAGGACTTGTCGGAGCCAGCGATGATCCGAGAACCGCATTAGATATACGGCAAGCACTTGTCGCACGGCAAATAATTCTGTACCGTGTCATCCCCGTAATGCAGTGGATATATAATCTTGATAGAGTGGGGCGGTCACAGTTGAAATGAAGCACATCGAGCAATCCATGCTGGTAGCTTATTCTGCTGAAAAGATGTTCCGTCTGGTAGACGATGTTGATGCCTATCCTGAGTTTTTGCCCTGGTGTGGGGGGACCGAAGTTTTGCAGCGACAGGGCAACAAGATCCAGGCCAGTATCCGCATCCATTACCTGGCAGTCGACCAAACCTTTACCACCGAAAATACACGGACCGAAGGTCGTAGTATCCAGATCCGTCTGCTGAGTGGCCCATTCAGTCATTTGCTGGGTGATTGGAGATTTAAGCCCCTGTCCACTGAGGCCTGTAAAGTCAGCCTACGACTGGAGTTCGATTTTTCTGGCCGTATGGTGGCACTGGTGATCAGCCCGGTGTTCAGTCAGATTGCCAATAGCCTGGTACAGGCTTTTTGCCGCCGGGCCAAAGAAATTTATGGCCCGACATCTACGATTGGCAAAAACCATGAAGGTTGAATCGGGGATGGGCGGCCGGATCGCTGTGGTTTATATCTTCAATGGGCAGCAAGTCATAAAACAATTCAATATCGCGGCCGGAGAATGCATAGGCCTGCTCCTGCAAAACCGACAATTTCGACATGACATACCTGCGGTAGTTCGTGACAGAGACTATGGAGTATTTGGCCAGTTAGCCAGCCCGGATACCCTCCTCAGCGATGGCGACCAGCTGGAATTTTATCAACCCCTGACCATTAGCCCGAGGCAAAGACGTCTTCGGTTGGCAGTATTGCGCAAGAAGCGCATCAGGGCAAACGGTAAAACTCCGCAGCAGCACTTGTGATCAGGTGGCTTTTTTAATTTTATTCCAAAGGCGCTGAAAGAACCCGGGGGAGGATTTTTGTTCCAAAACCTTTGTTTCCGGTGACTTGACTGCGCTACTGGTATCTCCATTGCGCTCAATTCTTTCCAGCTTCTGGCCCTGAAAATACAGGGTCAGGCGTTGTTGGACTGTTTTTTTGTCCCCTCCTTTTTGAAAGGAATAATAATAATCCCAGCGCTGTTTATGGAAGGGGTCGGTTACCAGCGGCGCACCCAGTGCATACTGGACCTGGCGTTTGTTCATGCCGGTCTTGAGCTGCTGGAGCTGTGATTCATTTAAAAGATTGCCCTGCTGAATATCCATATTGTAGATACCGCTGCAGCCGGATAGTGTGGCAGCACTGAGTAAAGAAAATAACAGAATGGAGAAATGAGGTCTGGTCATGATAAATCCAACTGGGAGTAAGTGAGTGAGATCATAACGCAAACCAGGCTACAGGAACAATTTCTGTGGGTTGGTTCAGACGATTTCAGTGCTGTGGATTCGTTCAATCCGCCTTGTGTATAGATTCAGGATGGCCCTGCCCCTCTTTGCAGCCACCAAACTAAACGCTTCACATCGTTGCTGACAGAAGTCATTGATCCCTGATTGCAATCTGCAGTGAAAAGCAAAGAGTGGTCCATCACGTTATAATCAGGGCTTGACTGCCTTGGAGGGCCCTATAGTGAGTAGTCAGCAGAATCATTTTTCAGAGGCTAGTACCGAGCAATACGAAGTCGCCGAGCAGAAATTTTTTAGGGACTGTCCAGAATACGCGGATACTGTGGTGCTGGATCAATTGCGACGTCACGAATACCGGCGTCTTGATCAACAGCAGCAGATTTATCTGGATTACACCGGTGGGGGGCTCTATGGGGAATCGCAACTGCAGTCGCATATGCAGTTGTTGCAGGAACAGGTGTTGGGTAATCCACACTCCGCTAACCCGGCCTCACAGGCCACTACCCAGCTGGTGGAGGCAACCCGGTCGTTTGTTCTGGAGTACTTTAATGCCGATAGTGCCGAGTATTTTATTGTTTTTACGGCCAATGCCAGTGGTGCGCTGAAACTGGTTGGGGAATCGTACCCTTTTGCGCCGGGAGGACAATATCTGCTGACCTATGACAATCATAATTCGGTCAACGGTATTCGTGAGTTCGCCCGTAGTCATGGCGCTGATTATCAATATGTCCCTTTGACCACACCTGAATTACGCATTGATCTGGCAGCATTGCAGAAATTGCTTGGGAAGGTAGGTCGTGAGCAGGCTAATCTTTTTGCATTTCCCGCCCAATCCAATTTTTCAGGGGTTAAACATCCACTGGAGCTAGTTGCTCAGGCGCAGCAAGCCGGCTGGGATGTGCTGCTCGATGCGGCGGCCTTTGTGCCGACCAACCGTCTGGATTTAGCCGCCGTAAAACCTGATTTTGTCTGTATGTCATTTTACAAAATGTTTGGGTTTCCGACTGGCCTGGGCGCTTTGTTATGTCGTCGTGAGACCGCCAAGAAGCTGCAGCGTCCCTGGTTTGCCGGTGGCACGGTAAATTTCGCCACCGCCCAGGGGCGTGGCCACTACCTGACCGCAGGTGAGGCTGCTTTTGAGGACGGCACAGTAGATTACCTCAATATCCCGGCCATCAAAACCGGCCTTGAGACCCTCAATAACATTGGTATAGAGGTTATCGCTACGCGGGTACGTTGTCTGACGGACTGGTTGTTACGACAACTCTATGCTTTGCAACACGACAACGGGCAGCCGCTGGTACGCCTTTATGGCCCACTGGACACCGAGCAGCGTGGTGGCACGATCACCTTTAATCTCTATGATCCCGAGGAACGATTGCTGGATTATCGGCGGATTGAGGAATTGGCTGGTACCCAGGGTATTTCCTTGCGGACCGGTTGTTTCTGTAATCCTGGCGCCGGGGAACTGGCAGAAGGGTTGACCGCAGAGGACATGCGGGATGGACTGAAAAATAGTAAGGATATGACGTTGCCACTGTTTTTACAGATTATCCAGCATCGTGGCAATCGAAGCGCAGGTGCGATACGTATTTCTGTTGGCCTGGCTTCCAATTTTACTGATGTTTACCGGTTTATGGCTTTTGTTAACACATTTCGTAACCAGACCACGCTCAACATTGGTGAAGTCACTTTTGATATCGTCAGTTGCCGGGTGATTCGTGATGGCAGCTGAATACCCGCTTCACCATAAAGATGCGTAGATTGCCCGGCATGCTCAAAGTCGGCATATTCAAAGGGGGGCTGACAGGATTCACAATGAGGGGTGTGCCTAATTCATGGTCGTGGGTAAAGCTGTTGATGACCGCAGTTCAATCCATGTGCTGGAGTCAGCCAACGGGTTATTTCAGCCGCATTTTGAGTCCCCACAGCTCAGGCAGGTCATGCAGCCATCCATCATCACTACTGCAACCGTATTGCATTTGGTACAGAGCACCGAGCCCTCAGGAAAGGCGCTGCTTTGGTCTTGAGAAAATGCCTGCTGACGGTCTTCGAACTCCTTGCGCTTACTGCTAATCAGGGCTTTTTGGTGTTCGTCCTGATCATTCTTCATCATTCCGATCATCAGCATATGGGCTTCGATAGCATCGCCGATTTCAGCGACTAATGAGGGAATATAGTGCCCCCCCCGTTTGAAATACCCACCCTGGGGATCAAACACACTATGCAGTTCCTCAACCAGAAAAGTGACATCACCGCCTTTGCGAAAGACCGCAGATATAATCCTGGTTAATGCTACAATCCACTGAAAGTGCTGCATATTTTTTGAGTTTATAAAAATCTCAAAAGGCCGACGCTTCTCAAATGGGGTATCAGGGTTCAAAATAACATCGTTGATGGTAACGTAGAGTGCATGGTCGGAAAGCGGGGTCTTGATTTTATAAGTGCTGCCGAGCAACAGCTCTGGACGCTCCAGTTTTTCGTGCATTTGTACCACGTTGTCCGGCTCGGCCGTGGTCAATGCTGCGTCCAGAGAATTCTGTGGCTGTGGTTGTGGCGGAACCACTATAGGTTTCTGTTCAGTGCCCTTATTGACGACGGCGTAGTCGACGATTTTGCCTTCAATTTTTACAGTCATACCAGTTCTCCTGCGTGATGTTGTTCAAAAGCGCCCGTAATACCCCTCATTCAAAGCATCATAGAGGTTGGCAGCGGTGTGAGTTTCACCATCGTAAAACACTTCATCGCCGCCCTTAAGCTCCACTACCTCTCCGTTATCCAGGACAAAGCGGTAGGTCGTTGCGGCCAGATCCTGATCCTTGACCAGTACGCCCTGATGGACAGTCGGGTTAAAACGGAAGGTAGTGCAACCCTTCAAGCCTTTTTCATGGGCATACAGGTAGATGTCCTTGAAATCTTCAAATGGATAATCGGTGGGCACATTGGCAGTTTTTGAAATGGAGGAATCGATCCACTTCTGTGCTGCTGCTTGCACATCGACATGTTGCTTTGGCGTAATATCACTGGCGCAGAGAAAGTAATCTGGCAGTTGGTTGCCCGTATCGTTGACCAGTGGATCGGCATCTGGATTGACCCGTTGCCGATACACCAGCAATTCATAGGAGCAGACATCAACCTTCTGTTTGGTTTTGCGACCTTCGCGGATAATATTTCTGGAATATTTGTGGGCGTAGGACGGCTCGATACCATTACTGGCATTGTTGGCCAGTGACAGACTGATGGTACCGGTTGGTGCGATGGAGGTGTGGTGGGTGAAGCGGGCACCTTGTTCGGCGATTTGTTCGGTTAGGGAGTCAGGTAGCTGTTGCATGTAGTGGCTGTAACGGGCCAGCAGGACCGAGCCTCGTACCCGATCACCAGCCTGATAGCCGTCAGCCACCATTTCAGGTCGTTGGGCCAGCATCTCCCTGGTTACCGTGAATTCTTCAAGCATGATGGGTGCCGGGCCCTTTTCTGTGCTCAGTTCCAGGCTGGTCTGCCATCCAACCAAGGCCATTTCCCGAGCCACTTTTTCGGTAAATTCAAGTGATTCTGGGCTGCCATATTTCATTCGAAGCATGATCATGCTTGAGCCCAGCCCAAGAAAACCCATTCCATGGCGCCGTTTGCGGATAATTTCGTCACGTTGTTGTTGCAACGGCAGGCCATTAATCTCGACCACGTTGTCCAACATGCGGGTGAAAATGGCCACCACCTTGCGAAAGCGCTCCCAGTCAAAAGTAGCCTGCGGGGTAAAGGGTTCGACAATAAATCGGGTCAGATTGACAGAGCCAAGCAAGCACGCACCATAAGGTGGCAACGGTTGTTCACCACAGGGATTGGTAGCCCGGATATTTTCGCAGAACCAGTTATTGTTCAGGTCGTTGATACGGTCAACAAGGATGAACCCTGGCTCGGCGTAGTCGTAGGTTGAGGTCATAATGAGATCCCAGAGTTGACGTGCCGGTGTGGAACGGTGCACACGGCAGGCAATCTCTCCGGTTTCATTGGTGATGTAGTCTTTTGTGTTGGGCCAACGACGCCAGGTGATGGTCACCGCAGTGTCATCGAATTCTGCCTGGCTGGCAGGAAATACCAGATCCCAAGGCTTGTCTTCCTTGACTGCCTGCATGAAATCATCACTGATCAGGCAAGAAAGATTGAACTGACGCAAACGACTATTCTGACGCTTGGCTGAAATGAATTCACGGATATCCGGATGGGCGATATCGAAGGTGGCCATCTGGGCACCACGTCGGCCGCCAGCAGAGGAGACCGTGAAGCACATGGCATCGAAGATATCCATAAATGACAGCGGCCCCGAAGTGTAGGCACCGGCACCACTGACAAAGGCACCTTTGGGGCGCAGGGTGGAGAACTCATACCCGATACCGCAGCCGGCTTTTAGCGTCAGTCCTGCCTCGTGTACAGACTGCAGAATGCCGTCCATGGAATCAGGAATGCTTTTCGAGACCGTACAATTGATGGTGCTGGTAGCCGGTTTATACGCCTGAGCACCGGCATTTGAGGTAATACGCCCAGCGGGAATGGCACCATTCTTTAACGCCCAGATAAATTGACGGTACCACGTTTTCTGCAAAGCAGGTTTTTCAACTTCTGATAAAGCCTGGGCAACACGGATAAAAGTATCCTCCAGTTTGTTGTCGATAATTTCTCCATTGCCACTTTTCAAGCGATATTTTTTATCCCAAATGTCCTCTGATGCGGGCTGTAACTTAAAATTCATGGATGATTTTTCCAACGATTCTTTGCTCTGATTGTTAGCTGCTATGGACTGCAAACCGGCATGTGCAGTGGTGTCCACTATGCTCCCCTAGGTTGCTGGCTGGAGGCTGATCCGGCCATGACAGTACGCCATTCTGGCAGTAATTAATTGATTTTTGGGCAGACACCCCACCTGTTTAGAAACAGGGTCTGCCGTGCCAGCGGTCATTCCGTCGAACCGGGCCGGAAAAAAGGTCAACCACTAAATATAGTAGTTGGGGCGGGTAAGTTATCCCTATATATGGGATATGTCAACCACCGTTCTGACAGGCGGTAGGAAGACAGGCAACAAAATTACACAACACCAAGGGCCATGTTGTGAGTGTTTCCCAGAGTCTTTGGCCTGTGATTGGAGCCAACAGGTCGGTCCGGTACAATAACCTGATCAGGTCGCTTACAGGCGATACTTTGGGACTGTCGTCAGAGCGGTTACCATGCAACTGGAGTACATATCTGTGTTGGAAATTTTCGGTTACCGAACACTGCTGTTGTGCTTATTGTGGAATCGTCTTGCCACCGTACTGAATCGACGCCAGGCTTGCAACAAATCGTAGCAGTGGTGAAGAACGGCCATTTGTCCAGTAATATATTCTCGCTGGATGGATACGATAACGCGGGTTGTCAGCATCGGCTTCGATACGGTAATACCCGGCGGGTAATCGCTTGATCCACCAATAACCGGTTCGAGTACTTATTGCATGAAGGTCACGCACTGACCATTGCCGACAGTGGCGTACTGTACCACGGGTGGTTAACTGCCCAGGCTGGCAGGCACGAATGTGAAAATGGACTTTGGCAAGGCCTCGTTGTTGCAGGGTAACGCGGCCACGTAAGGCATAGGTCTGGCCAGGCATATACTCCGATGTTGCAGCATGTACAGCACTGGCTGTTGCCAGGGTCAGGGGAGACAAGCTTAGCCACAGTATGGCCAGAATAACAGCCGAACTTCGGCTGAGCACTGGATTATCAGTGTTGTTCATGAGTCAAAGGCCGAGGGTGTTATCACGAACTGCAGCGATCAGATCCATGGTTTTTTGCAAGGCCCCCTTATTGCGTTTGACCAGTGCCCGGCCAGCCTCACCGGCCAGAAAACGGGCCTCAGGATCCGTCAGCAGGTGGTGAATTTTGGCTACCATATTCTGTTCAGTAGTCACTTCAAAACCGGCGCCACAAGACAGTACCTGCTGACTGATTGCCCGGAAATTGGCCATATTGGGTCCGAATAACACGGGGACACCTACGGCGCAGGGCTCCAGGATATTATGCCCTCCTCCCCTCGCTATCAGACTGCCACCGACCAAGGCAACATCTGCAGCGGCAAAAAACACCGGTAACTCCCCCATACTGTCAACCAGGTAAACTTGGGTGTTTGCGGCCACTTGTTTGACTTCACTGCGTTTTTGCAGGAGTAGTCCAGCCCGGCGGCATAGGCGGGTGACAGCAGCAAACCGCTCCGGATGGCGTGGTGCCAATACCAGTAGCAAATCCAGGTGCTCCGACAGCAGCTTTTTATAGGCACCAATAACCTGCATTTCTTCGTCATCATGGGTGCTGCCGACAACCCATACCGGACGTTCTTGGCCCCAATCACGCCGTACCACGGTGGCTACCTCAGACAAACTGGGCGCGAGGCGTACATCAAATTTTATGCTGTTGGAGATTTTCAGGCGGTTTCCAGGGGCACCAAGCTTGCGCAAGCGGGCAGCATCAGCACGTGTCTGCACGGCGAACAACGTGACTCTCGACAGCGTTTCCCGAATAAACCCTGGAATACGTCGATAGCCTTGAAATGAGCGGATTGAGATCCGAACATTCGCCATTACGATTGGAATTTCAGCAGCATAGAGCTGCTGAAATAAATTTGGCCATATTTCAGTTTCCATAATAATAGCCAATTGCGGTCGGGTTCGGCGCAAGAAGGCACGGATTGCCCAAGGGTAATCATAAGGCAGGTAGCAGTGATCAACCCCGTTGCCAAGGCTGTGAGTCAATTGCATTGAACCGGTTGGGGTTGTGGTGGTAATCAACAAGCCCTGATCAGGGTATGTTTGACGCAAGGCTCGTGCCAGGGGCAACGCAGCATTGACTTCACCGACCGAGACCGCATGTACCCAAATAGAGCCGCTGGCTACCGTTTCCGGAACCCGACCGAGGCGTTCCCCCCAGCGCAGCAAATAGTTCGGACTGCGGATTCCGCGCCAGACTAATCGCAACAGGGCCAGGGGCAAACCTAAATGCAGCAAAACGGTATACAGCAGGCGCATCAGAAAATCAGTTGTTGCTCAGCCAGTCTTGTGGCTGCAGGTAGGTTTCATACAGTTCTGCTTCCGCAGAGCCGGGCTCGGGTTGCCAGGCATACTGCCAGGCGGCTTGTGGTGGCATCGACATCAGAATTGATTCCGTTCTGCCACCGGATTGCAGGCCAAACAAGGTGCCCCGGTCGTAGAGCAGGTTGAACTCCACATAGCGACCACGGCGATAGAGTTGGAAGTCGCGCTGCCGTTGTGTGAAGACGGTATCCTTGCGACGGTTGATGATGGGCCGGTAGGCCTCTAAAAAGCCTTCACCTACAGCTCGGGTGAAGCCAAAGCAATGGTCAAAATCAGGGCTGTTGAAGTCATCGAAAAAAAGACCACCGACACCGCGGGTCTCGCCACGATGAGGCAAATAGAAATAGTCATCACACCGGGCTTTGAAACATGGGTAGTATCCGGGATCAAAATGTTGGCAGATCTGCTGGGCCTTACGATGCCAATCGATGACATCTTTACGAAAAGGGTAGTAAGGAGTGAGATCAAAGCCACCACCGAACCACCAGACCGGCTTATGGTCGGTATCATGAGCCTGGAAAAAACGGATATTCATGTGGCTGGTAGGTACATAGGGGTTCAGCGGGTGGATGACCAGCGAAACACCCATAGCCTCAAAACCACGGCCAGCCAGCTCCGGGTGTTCGGCACTGGCCGCGATCGGCAGGGCAGTGCCAAAGATATGCGAAAAATTAACCCCAGCACGTTCGAAGACAGTCCCTGTATCAAGTACCCGGCAGCAGCCACCACCACCATTGGCATAGGAGCAGAGGTCTTCACGAAAGCGTGCCAGCCCATCTTCTGCTTCCAGTGCACTGCAAATTTGTTCCTGCAGGTGCTGAAAAAAACCCTTTACTGCCGTCGTATCCATTTTGTTCATTGCGGTTTCCTGGAGCTGTGGCCCGGTATGTTATCACCGCTCAACGTGCTGCCCGCAATAGGTGTCCACTCACGAGATCACGAATTTCGGTATGTTGTCGCAAATGCCCTGGCTGCCCGGCTATGACCCAGTCCAGGCTGCTACCAAATTGATCGTACACCTGATGGGCCGTGCGGGCAGCGATCATGCCATGTCGATTGGCACTGGTGGAAACAAGAGCCGAGCCAGTGGCCCGGCACAGTGCCGCTAATTGCCGGTGGGCGGTGACCCGCAGAGCCACACAGGGATTGCCACCACGCAACCAGTACGGGGTCCAGTGGGCGGCTGGCACCAGCCAGGTCACCGGTCCTGGCCAGGTTGTCCGGGCCGGGCCCAGTTTACTGCCACGGTAGCCAGGAGCGATCCAGTTGCGTAGTTGCCATTCTCCGGCTGCGACCAGGATAAGTCCCTGGCCTGGGTGGCGTTTTTTAAGGCGCAGCAGTGCTCGTACCGCAACCTGGTTACGTGGGTCGCAGCCGATGCCGTAGCAGCCCTCGGCCGGATAAGCGATCAGCCCACCTTGGCGAAGGCACCGCACGGCTGTCGTTGCCAGGCAAGGAGTCTGGCGGGTAGGGTATTTATGTCCTTTGGACATACAGCAAGCAGGGGAGTGGGAGAGGCCGCATCAGTATGCTTCAGGAGGCAGTAGTTCGAGGCGAAGTATTACGAAATAATGGGCAAAGACGATGCAGGACATTTTCTCTGTCGTGAAGTTACTGAGTATACAGCCAGCAGGCACCCCTATGATTTCCCTAAGCACTGCCGCAGTTGGGCATCACGGTCAGCGACATCTTGGGCATTTTTTTTGCGATCCGCAGCCAGCTGAGTGGCGATCTCGGCATTCCCGAGGGCCAGTATCTGGGCTGCCAGGTAGGCAGCATTGCGCGCACCTGCCTTGCCGATAGCGACACAAGCGACTGGAATACCTCCAGGCATTTGTACGGTCGATAACAAGGCATCTTCACCACGCAACGGACCGGCCTCAATCGGCACGCCGATTACCGGTTTTAGGGTGAGACTGGCCACGGTGCCGGCCAGATGAGCGGCCAGGCCGGCTGCCGCGATAAAGATCTGACAACCGCGCTGATTCGCATCTCGAACATAGTTGCGGGTAGCGTCTGGCGTACGATGTGAAGAGGTGATCTTTACTTCCCAGTGAACACCCAGGGTATCCAGGGTGTCCATTGCAGTCTGCATGGTGGACAGATCGGAATCCGAGCCCATGAGGATGGCAACAAAATGTTGATTCATGATTTTTGCCGTCAAATGTGGATGCAGTATTCTACCGCAACCTTGCGTTGCCGTCAGAACAGTCCTTGGATGGAACCATCGTTATCAATATGAATCGCATTGGCTGCCGGCACCCTGGGCAATCCGGGCATGGTCATGATATCTCCACAGATTACGACAATGAATCCGGCGCCACTGGATAGTTTCACTTCACGGATAGGTACGACAAAATTGTTTGGTGCTCCGAGCAAGTCAGGATCTGTCGAGAAACTGTATTGGGTTTTAGCCATACACACCGGCAATTCTCCATAGCCATCATCGAGCAGGGCACTGAATTGCTTGCGCACCTTTTTGTCAGCGATGATATCGTCTGCCCCATAGATACGCCGGGCCACTGCCTGGGCTTTTTCCCAGGGGGTGGCGTCATCGGCATAGGTTGGGATTAAATGGGCAGAATTTGATTCGGCAAGTCGCACCACTTCATGTGCCAGATCTTCAGTGCCAGCCCCACCATCTGACCAGTGAGTGCAAACCTCGGCACGTATACCCATGTCTGCACAGTACGTCTGAATCGCAGCGACTTCTGCCTCAGTATCGGACAGAAAACGGTTGATAGCGACGGTCACTGGCAAGCCAAACTGGCTGAGATTGCGAATATGCCGACGTAGGTTGGACAGGCCGTCCTGCAGGGCGTTAACATTTTCCTGCTGTAGATGGTCTCGGGCGACACCACCATGATATTTCAGCGCACGTACGGTGGCAACAATAACGGTGGCATCCGGGCGCAAGCCAGATTTTCGGCATTTGATATTGAGAAATTTCTCCGCCCCCAGATCGGCTCCAAAGCCGGCTTCGGTAATGACATATTCACTCATGGCCAGTGCTGCCTTGGTGGCGACTACAGAATTACAGCCATGGGCTATATTGGCGAAGGGGCCACCGTGTATGATGGCCGGATTGCCTTCCAGGGTTTGTACCAAATTTGGCATGAAGGCATCCTTGAGCAGTGTTGCCATGGCACCCTGTGCTTTAATATCACGGGCGTATACTGGTTTTCGCTCTCGGGTATAACCAACAATAATGGACCCCAGTCGCTGGGTCAGTTCATCCAGCGATTCCGAGAGGCAGAAAATGGCCATCACTTCCGAGGCAACGGTGATTTCGAAGCCCGATTCACGCGGAAAACCATTGCTGATACCGCCCAGTGAGTTGTTGATCTGGCGCAGGGCACGGTCATTCATATCCACAACCCGGCCCCAGGTTACCCGCCTGGAGTCGATATTGCTCTCATTGCGCCAATAGATGTGGTTGTCCACCATGGCAGAGAGCAGGTTATGGGCTGTGCCGATAGCGTGAAAGTCACCAGTAAAATGCAGGTTGATGTCCTCCATCGGAATGACCTGGGCATAACCGCCTCCGGCAGCGCCACCTTTCATACCAAAGCAGGGTCCGAGACTGGGTTCGCGCAAACAAACCGTAGTTTTTTTTCCGATCCGGTTTAGTGCATCCGACAATCCGACTGAAGTGGTGGTCTTGCCTTCACCAGCGGGTGTCGGGGACATTGCAGTCACTAGCACCAATTTTCCCAGAGGTTTGTTTTTGAGCGATTCGATAAACTTCAGAGAGATTTTTGCTTTGTCATGGCCATAGGGCAATAGGTGTTCTTCGGGGATACTTAATTTTTCGGCAATAGCTTGAATCGGCAAGCTTTTTACGCTACGGGCAATCTCGATATCACTCATCTGGGGGTCCTCCAGTTAACCGTGCTGTGGGGGGGTGTCTTCAATCTTGGGTTACAGGGCAAACAGGAGCGCGACAATAAACCCGCAGCGCATACGGGGCAATACTTTTTTTAGTAGATTAGCTAATTTCTACGCGATATTTATCTGGTTTCGATCAGTGGAATAGGGCCACCGTGGCACCATGACTGCTGTGATCGGCTGCTCCAGGCGTGTCGGTAGGGCACTCTGCAATAGATGGTCGTGTTCATGAGGATAGTGGCTGGATTTGCTGAGGTGTTGCCGTACTATCGAAAATTCTTGTGGCAAGGAAACTTCAGCACCAGTTCTGAGTGCGGTAGCGCTGGAAGCGAATTGATTGTGACCAATGGTTGGCAGCCAGTCCCGCTTTCATTTTGAGGTGCTGCAGGAAATCAGCCTTCTCGGGCAGTTGTTCCCAGACGCTGGGCAGAAAGGTGCTGTGTTGAGGCCCATCGCGAAGAATCAGACCATCAACTCCTGGGTGTAACAGCCGCAGTAACTCGGCTTCATCCCGGACGACCAGATCCACCGGTCGACTGAGAACAGACAAATGAATATCTAAGTCCTCAGCTTCGGCGGGGCTCAGGGGGCGGAAACGAGGGTCGTGAAAAGCCGCGGCAAATGCATTTTCGGCCACATCTTTGGCCAGTGTGCGGTATGCTGTCAGTGAGCCAATACAGCCGCGCAGTTGTTGTTTGTGAAATAAGGTGACAAAACTGGCCCCGGGTTGTGACAAGGTAGCCGACAGGGAAGAGCCGCTTATCGATATTGCCTGGTGGTGATGCAGGCCATGTTGAATCGATTGTTTTGCAAGTTGACTCAGCGTCGATTTTTCCTTGCTGCCAAGTTCTGGTTCTCGAGTTGCAAAGGAAAATGATCCGTAGCCAACTACCCGATCCCGGGTCCCGGCGGTATCACCGGAATTACGCACATCCAGTAGTTCAACGTGTAGATTTTGTTGCTTAGCCAGTTGCAACAAACCTTGTATCGCAGTCACACCGCAGGCTTGATGTGGTTTAATGGCAGCCCAATGCAGGTTGACAATGGATTCGGCACTGCATTGATCAAGTTGCCGGGCAGTCGCATAATCAAGAAAATGCGACAAATCTGAACTGACGATAATCAAACTGCCCTCGTCTTCTGCCAGGTCGTTCAGGATCGGCACCAGCGCCGCAGGATCAATGTCTCCTATCAGCAAGGGTAGGATGCTGAAGGATTCCAGGGTTTGCTGTAAAAATGGCAGTTGTACTTCCAGGCTATGTTCCTGAATATGGGCACTGGGGTGCGTGCGCACAAGAGAATAACGATCAATCAGCTGCTGCAGCCCTTCCCGATCAACTTTGATTTTACCGAGTGGCGTGGCAAACCAGTCTGCCAGTGGGGCAGCGATACTTCGCAGGTACACATGGTGTGACGGTCCCAACAGCACGACTCGCCGAATCTGTCGCTGTAACGGCACAAGAAGGCGATAAGCGGTGGCTGCCACAGGCCCGGAATAGATATAGCCGGCATGCGGGACGATCAGCGCCTTGACTGGAACAGCGAGATCGTCGACGGTGTTAGCTGCACCAGCCAGCAGGGTATCGACCTGGGACTGCAAGCCTTCCGCTTTATCAGAATAGAAGCTGCCGGCGACTGCCGCAGGACGAACGGTCACAGCAACCAAGGGTCAGCGCCCTTTTTCCAGGAGGCGTTGATGGATAAAGGACATTTCATAAGTTCTTGGACTGATGTAGAAGAGTTCAAAACCTGCCAGTCGCAAGTGGGCGATGGCGTTGATTGTTTTTGACCGGGGAATAGTGGCGTAAGCATGGTGAAATTCCAGCAGCAATTGATTGATGTGAATTCCGCTACTGAGAATATCATCGATCACAGCGTATTCCCCACCCTCAATATCAATTTTCAAGACATCAAGATGTTGATGTTTGAGTTTTCGCAGTATGCTGGAAAGCCTGAAGACCTGAGCTTTTACTGTACCACCGGTACCGGCATGACGGTATCTGGCTAGCGGAGAAAAATGCGAGGACCCCGATTTGCGGGACGGATAAAAGATAATTTCACCATCTTTGTCGCCGAGACCATAAGGGTGAAAGTCAAGTCCGTCAGGCAATGTCTGGCGCGCGATCCAGGCAATAGATCGTGGTGTAGGGTCGAAGAGATCAACATGAGCACCAATCATGGTTTGTACTGCCAGATCGAAGCTGATCTCGGTACCGACACCAAAGGAATAGACGATGCTTTCCGGGGACAAGGGGGTTGGGCAAATGACCCAGGCTCCCCCACCTTGGCCCAGTGTGATACAGGGCACTTGCCGGATGGGTACGATACCCTGCCTGGCGAGCTGATGGTGACGCCATTGTTGTTTCAGCAAACGAAAAAGGGCTCTGATCCCTTTTTTATTGGGAGTAGCGTTCACAAAGACGGTGGTAACGGCAGGCAGATTTTGCTACCGACTTCTCCTTAGAGTTTGAAGTGACAGGCGAAGCTTATCATAGTGCTCCTGGTACCGAGTCAGCGGTTGGGTGATTGTCGTTTGCGATGGAGTGGGAATTCCTGCACGCAGGATTTCAAGAATCAGGTAGAATCCACTCTTTTCAACAAGGCTCAGGAAGTACATTATGTCAACGATCAAGAAAGTGGTGCTGGCCTATTCCGGGGGTCTGGACACATCGATCATTCTCAACTGGTTGCAGGAAAACTATGGTTGTGAAGTGGTGACATTCACTGCCGACATCGGTCAGGGTGAGGAGGTTGAGCCGGCTCGGGCCAAGGCGGCGGCCATGGGGGTAAAAGAAATCTATATTGAAGATTTGCGCGAAGAGTTCGCCGCCGATTATGTGTACCCCATGTTTCGGGCCAATACTCTGTACGAAGGCGAATATCTGCTGGGAACTTCTGTTGCACGACCTTTGATCGCCCGTCGTCTGGTGGAAATTGCCGCAGAAGTAGGGGCCGATGCCATCTCTCACGGAGCCACCGGCAAAGGCAATGATCAGGTCCGGTTTGAACTCGGGGCTTATGCCTTGAACCCCTCGATCAAAATTATCGCCCCCTGGCGGGAATGGGATCTGACATCGCGAGACCGACTGATGACCTATGCCAGCGATCATCATATACCGATCGAAAAAAAGGCCGATGGTGGATCACCCTATTCTATGGATGCCAATCTGCTGCATATTTCCTATGAAGGCTATGAATTGGAGGACCCCTGGTGTGAGCCAGATCCGGCAATGTGGTGTTGGACCGTGGACCCGGAGCAGGCCCCCGACCAAGCGGAATATATGGAACTACAATTTGTTCACGGTGATTTGGTCGCCATCAATGGGGCTCCGTTGACACCGGCGTGCTGTATGCTTGAACTCAATCGTATCGGTTCAAAACACGGGATTGGTCGTGATGACATTGTTGAGAATCGCTATGTCGGTATGAAGAACCGGGGTTGTTATGAAACCCCTGGAGGTACGATCCTGCTTAAAGCTCACCGTGCCATGGAGTCGTTAACCCTGGATCGTGAGGTGGCCCATCTCAAAGACGAGTTGATGGTGCGTTATGCATCACTGATCTATAATGGCTACTGGTGGAGTCCGGAACGGCGCTCCCTGCAGGGTTTAATTGATGCCTCACAGGCGTATGTCAATGGGGTTGTACGTCTGAAGCTGTACAAGGGCAATGTCTTGGTAGTGGGTCGCAAGTCGGTACAGGATTCCTTGTTTGATCAGCGCATTGCCACCTTTGATGATGATCAGGGTGCCTATGATCAGGCTGATGCCGAAGGCTTCATAAAGCTCAATGCCTTACGTTTGCGGATTGCTGCCAGGAGAATCAGGAGTTGATCGGCTTGTCACTCCCAAAGTACGCTGAAAAATATCCAGATATTGTTGAGCACAGTGACCGATGTCATAAGAGGCAACCTTGGCCATGTTGTATCGAGCCATCATGGTGCGCTTTGCAGGGTCCAGCAACAGCATGTTGACTTGTTCCCCAAAGGTCTGTTTGTGGCCGAGTTCGATCAAATAACCGGTACGCCCCTGTTCGAGGAAGTCGGTTTGGCCGCCGTTGTTGTAACAGACCACCGGTAGGCCCGCCTGCATGGCTTCCAGGAATACCAGGCCAAAACCTTCGTGCATGCTAGCGGATACATAGAGATCCGAGGCAGCCAGGTATTGCTGTTTGCGTTGTTCGTTCACCCGCCCGGTTAGAACCACCTGCTGTTCCAGCCCCCGTTGGTGAGCATAATCACGAATACTGCCCGCTTCCGGACCATCTCCCATAACCACCAGTGTGGCCAGAGTTGATTGATTGACCTGGGCCAGAATATCGATTAATTCGGGGATATTTTTACGTCGAACCAGACGGCCAATGGTGCAGAGCACAGCGTGTTGGTCGTCCAGGCTTAGCTCGGCCTTGCTGGCTGTAACCGGGTGAGCCAAATGCAGGCCCAACGGCACCACATCAATCCGTCGCTGGCTGTGATAATACCTGCGGGCACTGGCAAGGGTGTTTTTGGACCCGGCCATCACAGCATCGGCCTTGTCAATCATATGACCGACAGTCTGGTGCAGTAAAGGGGTACGGTGGGGTGACAAGGCTTTACTGGGGTCGTAGACATCTCCGCCCAGTAAAAATAGTACATTCGGCAATCCAGAATGTTGCGCCAGTTGATGGCCGACCGGCCCCGAGGGAATCGCAAAATAGCTGTTGATGAGGTCGAAGGGCTGTTGCTGCAGCAGACGTCTTCCAGCACGGCATGCCAGTGGATAAAAGCTTAACATGGAGGCGATACTAGCGGTTTGTTTACCAAACCGAAACCAGACTGACACACGTTCTATGGTGACACCATTGCAAGTTTCCTGGGCCGCCAGGTCTTGAAAGTTGGAGGTCAGAACAGTGACATCGTGACCCATCTCCACCAGACACTCACACATATCACGGCACAATACGCCGCCGCCACCACCCAGGGGTGGATATTCGTAGTTAACAACCAGCAAGCGCATAGAGATTCCCGGATTGAGGTTAAAACGTGTTGAATGATAGCTTGTCGGTGTTTAGGGAGCGACCGGCCAGTCAACGTCAATGCGTACGGCCGCCATGCCGATAATCCGAATGGTGCCCGGGTGATCCATGGGATCAATGCGCAGACGAAAACAACCGTGTTTGGCCAGACCCAGAATGAATTCGCTGGTACCTGCCCGGTAGCGAGCGGTCACTTGCGCAGTTGTTTTGAATCCAGCACCGGGTTTTTGCTCCCAGAGCAGGCTGAATGTACCACGCTGCTCAGCCTGCAGACGCACACGAAATAATACATTCGGTCCCTGGAGTAGTTTGCAATAGCTGCCCGGCAGGATAAACCAGGGATCCGGTCCATCGGCAGTGATCTGTAGTTGGCGGCGATCATCAAGTTGTATATCACTGATATTATTACTTTTTATAATATCGGTTGTACGAATTTCGAATGGCAGCATACGTCGGACTTGCAGGCGATGTGGTTGAGGCCAGTAATAGGGTATGACGTAGATGATCAGAGCCTGCAGGTGGACCGACAGCACAATCAGTAACAGCAGAACAAAGGATTGAAGGTGGCAGCGCGAATGCAGACTCAGGTGACTGGCAGGCCAGCGAAGTAATTGTCTGGCCAATGATTGGTGCAGTTGCTGCAGTATTGGCAACAGGGGCAGTAGCAGCAACCCCAGTGCGGGCAGCAAATATTTGCCCTGTTCCTGGATATCGTTGTAGAGATTGGCCAGCAGATAACCACCCAATTGTGTCAGCAGACCCAGCAATAGCAACCCGCCCAGCAGGCGGTGCCGCCAACTCGCACCGGAACTGCTCGAAGGAGGTTTGATCACCATGAGTAACAAGAGAAAGAACGCAAGCAGAAACAACAAACCATAGAAACGGTACTGCAGGGGGCCGACACGAATTCGTAACCAGTCGAGGTTGCCAACAGTTGAAACAAAGGCTTTGGTCAGAAACTGGTTTTGATTGCGTAATACGAGGTCTGCGGCATCGATCCCTTTGTCTGAATAGCTGAATGTGAGGGCAGAATTTAGCCGAGCATGGCGACTGGCAACCCGTTGCACGACTTTGATCTGAAGCGGATCATCCCAGCCAAGATGAGCCATGTTCCAGAGCGGCCACCAACCACCAGCCAATAGCAGAACCAGCAGTGCTATAGCAGCTTTTCGCAGCCAATCTCGCAGCGTCGTTCTGGTCAGCAGCAGGCCCGCCAAAGCCAGCATCGGTAGCAGCAGCCAAGCGGTTGGTTTGCTCAAAATTGCAATGCCGGCGGCAAATCCCAGCCAGACAGCATTCGACGAGACTGGGCCAAATCGGTACAAGCGCAGCAGACTGAAGAGTACCAGCGCCCCGGCCAGCAGGGCCGCACTGTCATCATTGTTGTAGGTACCGATAAAGGTCCATTGTGGCATTAAGCCGACAATCAATGCCAGTAATGCACTGGCTACAGTACTGCCGCTATAGAGATGGAAGGCTTGAAAAAGGACCATAACGGCGAGTGCAACCAACAGAGCCGAGCCTTTGCGAGCGGCCAGGCGAAACTCTGTTGATCCGGGGTTACTGGCGTCTTTTCCAGCCAGTGTGACCATCAGCGCAGAAACAAGATAGGCCAGAGGTGGGCGGGTTGCCCGGGTGCCCCCATAGGGAGTGTACGCTAATTTGTCTTCATCCTCCGGCAGTATGGCAAGTCGGCCATGCTTGAGGATAAATGCAGTGACGTCGTTATTCGCTTTTGCATCAGGCCCCGCGCCAAGCGGTAGCTGGTTTGAGAGTGCAGAGTAATACAAAAATAACAGCCCGGCCAAAACCCAGCCAAACCAGAGAGCACGGTTGTTGTGAAGTCTTGAATTCATTCCGGCAAGAGGTTAGTAGAGCATCTACGGTATCGGCAGTTCACAACTACCTGAGCAATTCAAAACAATAAAAATACAGGGGGGTTAATCGGCGAGTGCAATCTGGTTGCGGCCACAATGCTTAGCTTGATACAGGGCTTTGTCGGCACGGTCGACCAAGGACTCTATGGATTCACCCTGTTGATAGCAGGCCACACCAAGGGAGATGGTAATTTTGCTCATTATTTCCTTGGTCTTAGGTTGTTTAAGAACCAGTTTGCTGATACTGCAGCGGATATTTTCAGCCACGGTCCGGGCATTGTTGAGTTGAGTATCGGGCAGCAGGATGATAAATTCCTCACCTCCGTAGCGGATTGCACTGTCACTCCCCTTGATCTGTTGAACCAGCATTTTGGCAATGCGTGACAGCACTCTGTCTCCGGTCAAATGGCCATAGCGATCATTGATTGCCTTGAAGTGGTCGATATCGGCCATTAACAGGCACAATAGTGGGGGTTTGTTGTCCTCACTATTGGCAAAAAAAGACTCCAGAATCTGGTTCAGACCGCGACGATTTAATAGCCCAGTGAGCACATCAACACTCGCTTCCTGTCGGGCCTGACTGATTTGCTCCTTCAATGAGGTGATTTCAGATTGTGCAGTCGTGAGGTCGGTGTGCAGGTTTTGGGTTTGCTCCGATAGTTGCCGAGTTTCGGTTATGACGGTTTCAATAATAGGCAGCGCAGCATCCAGCTGGTCGATACTGGATAGCTGGTCAGCGCACTCTTCCATACGGTGGCTGGAGTTTGAGGTCTTCTCTGCCAGGCGCACCAGTGAACTCATCATGTCAACAACAATCTGCAAGAAATCCTGACCCAGGCTCTCTAGTTTTACATGATTGCCCTGACAGATGTATTCCTCAAGCAGCGAATTGGCCAGATCCTCCGGTAGTGGTGAATCACTCTCCAGAATCTGTTCGAGTCGTTGATTGAGGTGTCGGTCGCTGCCCATTGCGTAGGCAAAGAACAGGCAGAAATTGACAGCATTCAGGGTAAAGTTGTGGCTGACCAGGGTCTTGGAGGCCAGGCGAAAATATTCCGCGGATTGTTCCGGCGTGGCAGCGGTGAGGGCAGAATATGGATTCATTATATTGATTTTTGCTGGATTATTCAGTTTCTGAGTCGGGCGATATGCATGATGTCTTGATGACCACGCAGATTTCTGAGAATACGCGCCAGATGAATGCGGTTTGCCACCTCAATAGTAAAGGCAATGACGGAGCTGAGTCCATCACGTTCCCGTACATCCACAGAAATAATATTAGAATGCTGGGCGGCAATATCGGACGCAATCAATGCCAGCACGCCGGGTTTGTTGATGGTATCGATACGTAGCCTGGTTTGGAATTTGGCATCGATATCTTCCGCCCAGTGTACCGGTATTACGTGATCGGGATCATTGTGCTGAGGTTGAATATTTTTGCATTCATCGATATGAATCACCAAGCCCTTTTCCAACGTAAAGATGCCGACAATACGATCACCGGGGATAGGGTTGCAGCATTTGGCATATTGCACCAGCATGCCTTCAGTGCCTTCAATGGCTAATGAGTGTGGTATTGTTGCTCCTGTGGGTGTTGTAATACCGGCCATTAATTGACGGGCAATAACGATCGCCATCCGTTTCCCAAGGCCTATTTCTGACAATAATTGGGACCATTCGCTAATGTTTAACAGCGTCAGAAGTGTGGATTTCTGGTCTTGACTGAGCCGTACCCGTTTGTTTGAAATTGCTTGTAAGGCGCGCTTGAGTAGCTTGTCGCCCATTTTTATGGCATCTTTGTTACGCTGATTCTTTAAATAGTTACGTACGGAAGATCGAGCCTTTCCGGTGACCAGGTTGTCGAGCCAGGACGGCGAAGGGGTCGCGGTGGAGGATGTCAGAATTTCGACCCGGTCCCCATTATGAAGTGTATGGCGTAAGGGAACCCGCCTGCTATTCACTATGGCACCGATACAGCGATTGCCAATGTCACTATGTACAGCATAGGCAAAGTCAAGCGCAGTGGCTTTTTTGGGAAATTTTTTAATCGCCCCTTTGGGGGTAAAAACATAAACTTGGTCGGGAAACAGATCGGTTTTGAGGTGTTCCAGGAACTCACTGGGATTGGGATTGTGTCGCTGGTCATCCAGTAGATCAACCAGCCATTGTCGAGCCATGCGCTGTGGTGCATCGTCCTGGCTGGAACGGCTCTTGTACAGCCAGTGTGCAGCAATACCTGCCTCAGCAATCCGGTGCATTTTTTCGGTACGAATCTGCACCTCAACGCACTCACCAAACATACCATAAACGACGGTATGCAGTGACTGGTAACTATTGGCTTTGGGGATGGCAATGTAATCTTTGAATCGTCCTGGTACCGGTTTACAGAAATTATGAACGATGCCCAGTACCTGATAGCACTGGGTTATGGTATTGACAATGATTCGCAGGGCGAATACATCGGTTAGCTGATTCAGGGAACGAATGGTCAGGTGTTTCTCACGTAGTTTTCGGTAAATACCGAAAAGATTTTTTTGGCGGCTGTGAATGTCTGCTTGAATGCCTTCTTGACGGAGGCGTTTCTCCAGGGAAGTGCCAAGTTTCTTATCGACATGTTTACCGTGACCACGGCGTTTGTGCAGTGCCTCTTCCAGCAATTTATAGCGCTTGGGATACATATGGAAGAAACTCAGATCCTCAAGTTCCCTGGACCACTGGTACATCCCGAGCCGATTGGCCAGTGGGGCATAGATATCGAGTGTCTGGTGGGCGATACGCCAGCGTTTTTTCGAGCTCAGGGCATCCAGTGTCCGCATATTATGCAATCGGTCAGCCAACTTTATGAAGATCACCCGCAGGTCTTTGGACATGGCCAGTAACATTTTGCGAAAATTTTCCGCCTCAGCCTGCTCAGGATTAGTAAATTTGAGTTTGCCTATTTTACTGACCCCTTCGACCATTTCTGCTACGTCTTTACCGAAATGGTCAGCCAGTTGGTTGCGGGTGCAACCGGTATCTTCGATCACATCATGGAGTATCGCCGCCATCAAGGTGCGGTACTCCATATGGATTTCAGTTAAGATACTGGCCACCGCCAGGGGATGATGGATATAAGGTTCGCCACTGCTGCGTTTTTGAGTGGCGTGGGATTTGGATGCAAAATGATAGGCTTCGTACACCGCGCGCACTGCCTCAGGCTCCAGATAAGTATCCAGAATCGCGAACAGTGCCTTCGCTGGTTTGTGGGGAAACGACAAGGCTTCCCCACTACCTTCTACCGATCTAGATGTCAGGCGTTTTTTCAGTGACAGAATCTGTAGTGGTTTCAGTACCATCTGTCGGTTCATCCTCCTGTTGCTCAGTAATGCCGCTGAATTTGGCTTCTGCGGCAGCCATTATTGCCGCATCTTCCTGTTGTGCATCCAGTATATCTGCGTTGACCAGTTGATCGGCAATTTCCCGTAAAGCAATCACTGTCGGTTTGTCGTTGTCGGGCTCGACCAGGGGTTCAGCACCATCAGCGATTTGGCGTGCTCTCTTGCTGGCAACAAGAACCAGCTGAAAGCGGTTGTCGACATGTTCCAGGCAATCTTCTACAGTAACTCGTGCCATGATCAGTAAACCTCGTTATTCGTGATATTCTCGCTTGGCGAGAGGGATTTGCCGCCGCTTGCCGCCGCAGTAATAACTTGCTGCAGGCTATTGACAGCCGTCTTAAAATCATCGTTGATTAGGATATGGTCGTATTCGTTTTGATGCGCCATATCCGAGAGTGCCTGGCTCATTCTGCGTTCAATAGCTTGGGTTGAATCCTGGCCACGCTGCACTAAACGCTCACGCAAAGCTTCCAGACTGGGCGGCACAATGAATATACTGATTGCGTCAGGCAATACTTTACGCACTTTCATTGCTCCTTGCCAGTCAATATCCAACAGTACATGATGTTGGCGTTGCAGTACAGTTTCTATTGCTTGCCTGGAAGTGCCATACCAATGATCGAAAACCTGGGCATATTCAACAAAATCACCTGCGTCAATCATGTGCTCGAATTCCCTGGTGCTGACAAAATGATAGTCCCGGCCATGTTGCTCGTTGTTGCGAGCGGCCCGGGTGGTGTGTGATACCGAAAAGTCTACCGCTCGGAGCTGTTGCATCAAAGCCCTGGCAAGACTGGTTTTTCCCGCACCTGAGGGTGCTGAAAGGATAAATATTCTGGGATGTACAGGCATGGTTATCGTGGATTTGCAGGAGTGATTAGTCGTCGAAAAGCATAGTATAGGACAGTTTATTCTATGTTTTGAATTTGCTCTCGCATTTGTTCAATCAGTACCTTGAGTTCTACTGCAATTTGTGTGATAGACGGAGTTGCTGCTTTAGCGCCCAAAGTATTGGCCTCCCGGTTCAACTCCTGCATCAGAAAATCCAGTCGCCTGCCAACCGCACCATCCTTCTCAAGTACTCGCTTGACTTCATCGCTGTGCATCAGCAAGCGGTCGAGTTCTTCTGCGATATCTGCTTTTTGCACCAAACAGACAATTTCGTGCTCGAGTCGTGTGGCATCAAGCTGCTGCAGCAAGCCTGCTAATTGCTGATTCAGTTGTAGACGCAGTTGTTGTTGAATCTGTGGTTGCTGAGCAAGGGCATCCTGTGCCAACTGACGTATTTTTGAGAGTCGCTCCTCGACACAAACTGCCAGCTTAAGGCCTTCTCGATGCCGACTTTCTTGCAAGGAATTCAAACAGTCCGCCAATAGTTCTCTGGCTGCTTTTAACAGCTGTGGTTCGTGATCGGCTGCAGAGGCAAGCACCCCGGGCCAGTTGAGAATTTCGGCCACGGTCAAGGTTCGGCAGTCAGGGCATTGTTGCAACAACAGATCTTGTAATGCCAGCAGGCGATCGACGCTGGTGCCGTTAAGAATCTCCTCTTGCATGCTCTCGGTTTCCAGTCGCAGATGGCAATCGATGCGCCCTCGTGTGAGGCAATGTTTGATCGATTGGCGAAATTCCGGCTCCAGTTGACGGAACTCTTCCGGCAGGCGCAGGGCAATGTCCAGATAGCGGTGATTGACACTGCGAACCTCCAGGGTCAGGGTGCCGTACTTATTGCTTCTCTGTGATCGGGCAAAGCCGGTCATACTATTGCTCATAAGCTGCTATCCTTGATCATGTGGTAGATCGATTTTAGTTTGTGGTTGATGTTTTGTTCATGCTGCAATGATTCTTCGGAGTGAATAATGGCCATATTGGCAGTGAATGTTTAGTTTGGATTATGTCTCTTTTACATCGAACCCCGTTGACAAGAGGCTATCTGCTGGATTGCTATCGGATTGAGCGACTGATCAGTAGTGGTGGTTTCAGCCTGATTTACCTGGCTTGGGATATCAATACTCGTGCCAGAGTTGTACTTAAGGAGTATTACCCGGAAAAGACCGCACTGCGCATGCCCGGTGGCAGGCTACAGCCGATCAATGAGAAAACAAAATCAACCTATATGCTCGGGTTGCAGCAGTTTCTGGCAGAAGCTGCAGCACTGGTTAGTATCGAACACCCGAATATTGTAAACGTTTCCAATTTTTTTCGCTGTAATTCCAGCGCTTATCTGGCGATGGAATATGTGAAAGGTCGTAATTTGCGTTGGCTGGTGAATCAACATCATGGCAAGATAGCACAACCGGTTTTGGTAAAAGTGATGCCAGCGGTGTTGTCCGGGCTAAGAGTCTTGCATGACAGCGGTTTTTTGCACCTTGACATCAAGCCAGCGAATATTCTGTTGCGTATTTCCGGCACGCCCATGCTGGTTGATTTCGGTGCTGTGCAACGGTATGAAGCCGGCAAGCACCTTGCAGGCATGCAAACGATCACCGCTGGCTACAGTGCTCCTGAACAGTATCAGCAGGGGGAAATGGGTCCATGGACCGATTTATATGCCATGGGAGCCACAATATATGCCTGCATTACCGGTGCAGCACCGCCAGAAGCCAGTCAACGCCTGCAAAAAGACACCATGTCGCCCATTGGATGGCGATTGTCTCGTCAGTATTCATCACATTTATTATCTGGAATAAACTGGTCCTTGCAGCTTGACCCTCACGCTCGACCAGCCTCAGTGGATGCCTTCATGCGCAGTACCTTCCGGGATTTTTTGCCGGGGTTGGT
>CAYQAP010000007.1:45018-51196 GCA_964415515.1 uncultured Gammaproteobacteria bacterium
GTTGCAGCTTTGGGCCTGGGGCTATCGGAGGCCACAAAAACCTGATGTAGATAAAAGATGACGCGGAAGAACCCACAGACTGTCGGCACAGGTGTATGATTAACTTGTCGGTCGTTGATTTGACTGACAGACCAATCTGTAATTTTCACAAACCTGCTTCAGGTGCTGTATGTTTGGTCAGATTGCCGGATATATAAGCCCGACATACGCCCTGTATGCACATACTTCGGGAGACACTCGTTTATCCCGAACAAGACTTATGGGGGCGTTATGAGCAAAAATACCTTGCTACGAAAACTTTTCGGCACTGTTGCCGGTTTGACGTTGTTGGCTACGGGCGTTAATGCGGCACCAATGATCGATAGTGTTCACTTTCTGATTCCCGGCGGCGCCGGTGGTGGTTGGGACGGTACTGCACGTGGTACCGGGGAAGCATTGACCGGTGCCGGGTTGGCGGGTGTTGCCAGCTATGAAAATATGTCCGGTGGCGGAGGTGGCAAGGCGATCGGTTATTTGATCGAGAATGCGACCAGCAACTACGGCACCTTGATGGTTAACTCCACACCAATCGTCATCCGCTCGCTGACCGGACGCTTTCCACAGAGTTTTCGTGATTTGACCATGATTGCCGGAGTTATCGGCGACTATGCGGCGTTGGTGGTAAAAGCAGACAGTCCGCTGAAGACCTTTGCTGATCTAGTGGCAATTTATAAAAAGAATCCGAAAGACCTGGCCATTGCTGGTGGCAGTGTGCCTGGCGGTATGGATCATCTGGTGGCTGCTATGGCTTTCAAGGCAGCCGGTGCTGATCCAACCAAGGTTACCTATCTGCCTTTCGATGCCGGCGGTAAGGCGATGGCATCACTGTTATCAGGTGAATCTGATGCTCTGTCAACTGGTTTGGGTGAAGCGCTGGAACTGGCCAAGGCTGGACAGATACGAATCCTGGCTATGACTGCAGACCAGCGTCTTGCTGATGCACCAAATGTTCCGACTCTGAAAGAGCAGGGTGTGAATGCGACCTTTGTTAACTGGCGAGGCTTTTTTGCAGCCCCAGGGCTCCCGGCTGCTAAACGTGCAGCCTATATCAAGGTGCTGGGTGCCATGTACAAGACACCGCAGTGGGAAAAAGTCCGGGCCCGAAATGGTTGGGTTAATATTTACAACCCAGGCGATAAATTTACAGCTTTTCTTGAGAACCAGGAAAAAGTCATTAAGACATTGATGAAAGAGCTCGGTTTCCTGTAACTCGCGTAGTAGCAGGAGCACTCTTATTCGACTCAGAATGGTTTTCAGAGGCAGTACATGCCGCGTCTCGAACGCCTGGTAGCACTGGCGTTCCTGGCTTTTTGCTGCGGCTATTCCTGGCTAGCCTGGAACTATCCACTACTGCCGTTCGAGCGGAACATGCCCTTTAAACCCAATACCTTGCCTATGGGTTTGTCGGTTCTGGGCATCATATTATCCCTGGCTGTGTTGCTGCAGCCAGGGCACCACGACCATACAGGTTCGAGTGAGAACTTGATACCAGAAACAGGGCATGAGCACAATTGGCTCCATCCACTTTTGCTGATTGTCTTGATGATAGGCTATGCACTGACCTTACGCCCACTGGGTTTCATCTTTACTACGAGCGCCTTTTTGATCTTAGGAGGCGTGGTGCTGGGTGAGCGCAAGCTTTATATCCTGGTTCCTGTTGCTTTGATTACCGCCTCCACAATCTGGTATGTTACCCAGAAACTTTTGGGGATATATTTAAATCCCTGGCCACTGGTGATGGGCTTAGGCTAATGCTGGAAGGCATACTGATTGGTCTTCAAACCGCCATGTCGCTGGGCAATCTGGTAATGGTGGTAGCGGGTGTTCTGATTGGCACCTTTATCGGTATGCTGCCTGGTCTTGGGCCGATGTCGATTATTGCTATCATGATTCCGGTGGCGATTAAGCTCGGTGATCCTACGGCAGCCCTGATCTTGCTCTCCGGCATCTACTATGGTGCTATCTTCGGCGGTTCCACCTCCTCAATTCTGATCAATGCACCGGGTGTAGCCGGCACTGTTGCGACTTCATTCGACGGCTACCCGTTGGCACGCAAGGGCCAGGCCGGCAAGGCACTGACGATTGCTGCAATCGCCTCATTTGCCGGTGGTACCATCGGGGCTGTATTACTAGCAATATTTGCCCCTATGCTGGCAAAGGTTGCACTGCTGTTTCATTCGGCGGATTACTTTGCCCTGATGGTCTGTGGGTTGACAGCTATCGCAGCATTTGCTGGTAAGGGCCAGGTTGTTAAGGCGTTGTTGATGGCTGTGATTGGCCTGATGCTGGCAACGGTCGGAGAGAGTGCTTTACATAATGCACCCCGCTTTACCCTCGGCATCATGGACCTTCAATCGGGTATCTATTTTGTTACTCTGGTGATGGGATTATTCGCTATACCCGAAGCCCTGTTTCTGGTGTTTGATCCAGCTCGAAGTCGTGCCAACAAGGGCTCCGGACAGGCGATCAAGAATTTACGGATCAGTCGTGAGGAGGCGCGGACCATCGCACCGGTGATTGGTCGGCAATCGATTGTTGGTTTTTTCATCGGTGTCATGCCTGGAGCTGGTGCGACCATTGCTTCTTTTCTTGGTTATGCCATGGAGCGTAACCTGGCAGGGAAGGATCGTTCAGAATTCGGCCAGGGCTCCATCAAGGGGCTGGCCGCTCCGGAAACCGCCAATAATGCCGCATGTACGGGGTCTTTTGTACCGTTGCTAACGCTGGGAATTCCCGGTTCTGGAACCACTGCGATCCTGCTTGGTGCCCTGGTGGCACTGAATGTGAATCCAGGGCCACGGTTGATGACCGAGCAGCCGGAGGTTTTCTGGTCAGTAATTATTTCGATGTATATTGGCAACCTGGTGTTACTGGTACTGAACCTGCCACTGATCCCCTATATTGCCCGCCTTCTGGCAGTACCTCGCAATTATTTGGTGCCCTTTGTATTATTTTTCGCCCTGATTGGCTCCTATATTGGTCAGAACAATGCCACCGAGTTGTTGATAATGACCGGTTTTGGTGTATTTGCGACCATTCTTCGTTTTGCCAACTTTCCGCTTCCACCGTTGGTTATCGGGTTTATTCTCGGTGGCATGATGGAGGATAATTTCGGGCGGGCAATCCGTAAGTTTCATGGCCTCGATTTTCTGTGGCAACGACCCATCACTCTCGGTTTGCTGATTCTGGCGGCGTTGTTCTTACTGATCCCTGTAATCAATGATTGGCGCAACAAACGTTCCGGCCGTGTGGTCTGATGACTATTCGCAAGAACATGGGTCTTTTAGTCAGATAAGCCGGAAGCGATACGCCTGACCAGGCAGCCACATTGGTCTCAACCGAATAATTGCCGTAACGCACTGTAGTACGGAGGATAGACCAGGCCCCGTTCGGTGATGAGCCCGGTGACCAGAGCAGCCGGTGTGATATCAAAGGCAGGATTGCGTACGCTGATCCCTTCAGGTGCAGTAGCCAGCTGTCCGATATGAGACACTTCGGTGGCAGCACGTTCCTCGATCGGAATATCCTGGCCACAAGTAGACGCAAGATCGATGGTGGATGACGGACAGGCGACGTAGAACGGCAGGTTAAAGTGGCGGGCCAATATGGCGACTCCCAGGGTTCCGATCTTGTTGGCGACATCACCATTGGCGGCCACCCGGTCGGTACCGACGATGACCAGGTCAATGCGCCCTTCGTTCATCATGTACGCAGCCATGTTGTCGGTAATGAGGGTCACATCCAATCCCGCTTGCTGTAATTCCCAACTGGTCAGTCGGGCACCTTGTAGCAAAGGGCGCGTCTCATCCGCGTAGACCGAAAACTTCAAGCCCCGCTGATGCGCTATATACAGTGGTGCTGTGGCGGTACCCAGCCCCGTTGTTGCCAGTGCGCCGGCATTGCAATGGGTCAGGATACCCATGCCCTCTGCCACCAAGGGTGCTCCGGCGATGCCGATGGCCTGGCACAGTGCACGATCCTGGGCATGGATCTGACAGGCCTCATTAACCAGCAAGGTATAGAGCTCACCGGTGGACCGGCAGCGGCTGGCTTGCAAGCACTGCTGCAGGCGGTGCAGGGCCCAACCAAGATTCACGGCAGTGGGGCGGGCACTGTCCAGGTAGCGGACCTGGTCGGCCAGTTGTTTCAGAAAATCGCTGGCCGGCAGGTTGCGAAAAGGCTGCATGGCCAGACACAGGCCATAGGCGGCAGCGACTCCGATCGCCGGGGCTCCACGTACCTTGAGTGCTTGAATCGACTCCCACAGTTGTTGGACTGTCGTTTGTTTTTCGATAAGGATGCTGGTGGGCAGCCGGGTCTGGTCGAGTAGGTAAAGTCGGTCATCGCGCCACTCGATGGTGGCAGGAATATGGCTTGCTAACCCGGTTTGCTTATCTGTCATTGTGGATTCCATGTTACCCGAGCAACCGCCTGGTTTCAGCCGTAATCGGGCTATTTCTCTACGGTGCCCGGATCAGGGTCGAAATAATGGCCCCGGACAATCATTTGACTTGAGCCGATGTTCCCTGTCGGTTGAGCATTTGCCCGACCAGGGTGCTCACCGGCATCCCAGCGCCTGATCCACATCGGCGATAAGATCTTCGGCATTTTCGATGCCCACAGAAAAGCGCAGCAAGTCGCTGCTGATTCCTAAAAGCTTGCGCTGCGATTCTGGAACCGATGCATGGGTCATGGTTTCCGGGTGATTGATTAACGACTCTACCCCTCCCAGACTTTCAGCCAGGGAGAATATTTTAAGATCCTGCATGAAACGGGCAACGGTGTCAAAATCAGCGTTCAGCCGGGCACTGACAATACCGGAAAAACCCTGCATCTGCTGTTTCGCCAGGGCGTATTGGGGATGCTCTGGCAGGCCTGGATAGATAACCTCACTGAAAGGGGTCATTGCCTGAAGGGCCTTGGCAAACTGCAGCGCATTTTGCTGGTGAGCCGCCATGCGGATCGCCAGTGTTTTGATGCTGCGCAGCAGTAAAAAGCAATCCAGCGGCGCATTCACCGCACCACAGGCAAATTGGATAAAGCGCAGTTGTTCATGGAGTGCTTCGTCATTGAGGATTAAAGCGCCACCAATGATATCACTGTGCCCACCGATATATTTGGTCAAGCTGTGCATGACAATATCTGCCCCTAACTGCAGTGGGGACTGGAAAATCGGTGAAGCGAAAGTGTTGTCCACCACCGTTAACACACCAGCCTGTCGGGCTGCACGTGCAACCGCTTTGATATCGATAATCCGCAACAACGGATTGGTGGGTGTCTCCAGCCACACGAAGCGAGTATTGGGACGAAAGTATCCTGCTAGACATCCAGCATCTACCGTCAGGTCAACAAATTCGAATTCAATGTCGTACTGGGCATAAATTTTCCGGAATAGCCGACCGGTGCCACCGTAGACATCATCGCAGACCAGTACGTGGTCACCGGGTCGAGCCAACTGTGCCACGGCCTGAATGGCAGCCAGTCCAGAGCTGAAGGAAATGGCATGTGTGGCCTGTTCCAGTGCGGCTAGCGAATCTTCGAGAGCATCACGGGTCGGGTTGCCTGCGCGGGCGTAGTCATGGGTTTTTGGTTTTCCTGGGTAGTCCTGAACATAAGTCGAAGTCTGAAAAATGGGAGTCATGATGGCTTGGTGCGAGCTGTCAGGAATGACACCAGCGTGGACACAGCGTGTGGACCGGCCATGGTCGGAAGGGAGGTTCATGGTGGCAGTTTCCAAGGTTTGGAGTGAATGTCTGGAAGCGTTTCAGATCGCTTTTACAGGGACTGCAGAAAGCTGCGAGGATAGCACGCCCCCAAGGCGTTTGAACAAGAAAAAAATCTTTGTTGGAATTTATTGAACCATTCCTACAAAGCCCACGACTCATGGGGTACAGAAAGTATGAAAGATTCTGCAAAACACTCACACAACAGGAGAAACAAAGTGAAAGACCGTGAAACAAACACACTGAATATGAAGCAGATTGCGAAAGCTTTACTATTGGCTGGATTGATGACTGGGCTGACAGCTTGCGGTGGTGGTGGATCAAGTTCTGGTGCCGGTAGTGCACCGGCTCCTACCGATCCAGCTCTTTCGACGGATTCAACGCCTTCGACAGATCCAGCGCCTTCGACAGATCCA